>JAYTAT010000089.1:0-13399 GCA_043737315.1 Archangium sp. | reverse complement strand
ACTTCGACCTCTATGATCTCGCGCCCGTCGGATACTGCACGCTCAGCGGTGCCGGGCTGATCATCGAGGCCAACCTCACTGCGGTCTCGATGCTGGGCACCACGCGAAACCAGGTGATGCAGAAGGCGTTTCTGCGTTTCGTCGCGAGTGATGACCAGACCACGCTCCATTCGTTGTTGAAGCGGCCTCAAGAAGGCGGTGAGCGGCGCTCCGCTGAACTCGAGCTGGTGCGCGGCGATGGCAGCCGGTTCTGGGCGCAGCTGGTGGTGAGCACGCATACGACCGAAGCGGGCGCTACCGAGTTGCGGGTGGTGATGCACGACGTCACCGAGGGAAAGACCGCCGAAGACGCTCGCCGGGAAGGCGAGGCCCGGTACCGCGATTTGTTCACGCGCGCGAGCGACGGCATCATGCTGTGTGCCCTCGACGGCTCGGTGGTCGAGGCCAACGAGTCATTCGCCCGCCTGCATGGGCTGACGCCCCAGGCGCTGAGCGGCGTCAACCTCGAGACGCTCGACACCGGCATGGTGGCGCTTTCCCCCGAACACGCCCGGCGCATGGAACTGGGTGAACGGCTCACCTTCGAAGTCACCCATCGCGACAGCGCGGGCCGCCCCGTTTCGCTCGAGGCCTCGGTCAGCCGGGTGCAGGTGGGCGGCTTGCCGCGGCTGCTCGGTTTCTACCGCGACATCACTGAGCGCAAGCGGCTGCAGGCGGGGTTGGCGCAGACCGATCGCCTCGCGAGCATGGGCATGCTTGCGGCCGGGGTCGCGCATGAAATCAACAACCCGCTCGCCTACGTGATGGTGAACCTCGAGAGCCTGGTGGAAGAGCTCCCGAAAGCAGGCACCGACCCGGCGCTGCTCACCGATCTCATCGAACGCGCTGGTGCGGCGCTGGAAGGCGCGGGGCGAATCAAGACCATCTCGCGCTCACTGGGCGCCTTTACCCGCGTCGAGCGGGTCGAGCTCGAGAGTGTCGACGTCAACCGGGCTCTCGAGCGCGCCGCCGTGATGGCCAACAACGAGATCAAGTATCGCGCGCGGTTGATCACCCACTACGGCCCCATTCCGAAGGTGCAGGCGTCGGAGGGGCGACTGACACAGGTGTTCCTGAACCTGATCATGAATGCAGCGCAGGCCATCGGTGAGGGCCACGCAGCGGATCACACCATCACCCTGCGCAGCTGGGCCGGTGAGCACCACGTGTTCGCCGAGGTGAGCGACACGGGACCGGGCATCTCGGCCGAGAACCTCGCGCGCATCTTTGAGCCGTTCTTCACCACCAAGGCCGCGGGCTCAGGCCTGGGCCTCGGCCTTGCCATCTGCAAGAGCATCATGACCGAGTTGGGGGGCGACCTGCAGGTCGAGAGCCAGCCGGGCCAGGGAACCCGGTTCGTGGCGCGGCTTTCTCTGACCCCGCCTGCGAAGCCTGCGGCCCTGCGCGCCGCGCTGTCACCAGTGGAAGCGCCGCTGACGGGCGGGCGCATTCTGGTGGTCGACGACGAGCCGGCGATTCGACGCATGATGCAACGCCTGCTCGGCCGCGATCACGAGGTCATCGCCGTGGCTTCGGGTCTGGAAGCCCGGAAGCTGCTCGAGCGCGACGACGCTTTCGACATCATTTTGTGCGACCTGATGATGCCTGAGATGACTGGCGTGGAACTGCATGAGTGGCTCGCGGGTCATCTGCCCTCGTTGGCTCGACGCATGGTGTTCGTCTCAGGAGGGGCCTTCACCCACAAGGCGTCCTCGTATCTGGAGAGCCTCGACAACCTCGAGCTGGCCAAACCCTTCGCACCCGCAGAACTTCAGCAGTTGGTAAACTCGATGCTCAAAGCGAGGCGCTCCACATGACCTTTCCTCTCGTCTGCGTTGGGGGCTCGGCAGGCGGGCTCGATGCGTACGTACGTTTGCTCAAGAACCTGCCCGGTGACCTGGGCGTGGCTGTGGTGATCGTCAACCACATCACCATCATGCCCACGCAACTGCACACCGTGCTCCCGCCCTACACCACGATGCCCGTCGAGCTGATCAGTGACGAGCTGATCATCGTGCCGAACCGCGTGTTCATCATTCCCGCCAACCGGGACCTGCACATCGATACGGAAGGCCGCTTTCAGCTCGAGCCCATTTCCAAGCCCCACGGTTGGCCCGACGTGATCAGCGTGTTTTTGCGCTCGTTGAGTCAGAAGTGGGAGGGGCCGATCGTCGCGGTCATCGTCTCGGGGCTCGACGGCGATGGGGCCAAGGCACTGCGCGGCATCAAGTCGGCGGGCGGCATCACCATCGCTCAGCTCCCCAGTACGGCCCGCCGGCCCGACATGCCGCAGAGCGCCATCGACAGTGGACATGTCGACTTCATCTTGTCGCCCGAAGACATCGCTCTCGAGATCAAGCGCATCGCCTTACGGCCCAGTCAGCCCGCGGCGTGACGCCTGTCCTCTCGTTGGCGTTCGACATTCGTTCAAGCCCCAGTTTTGGAGACCGAAACCACCGAACAGAAGGAGGGCGAACGCTGTTCTGTGGCGACCCCGTAAAGGCGCTCGTGGGGTTCGAAGTGAAACGCCACATGAGTACCAACGCGTAGACAACTCCGGTCCACGGCACGGCAACGCGGCACGTGTAGTTCACCTGAATGCGCACGTTGCCATTCGTGATGATTCTGTTCGCCGCCTGTTCAAAGTCGCCTGCGAGCCCCGCTGGCAAACCGAACCCCGTCGTCGCGTCTGCGCCTGCACCTGAGCAGCCTTTCTTCGACCGGCTGGTGGCCGAGGCATCGCAGCGAGACAAGGCAGACCCTCCCACCACCAAGGTCCTGGCCGCGCTTCAAGCCGCGGGTCTGCCGCTCGAGGCCCAGCGGCAGCACCTCGGCCAGACCATCGGTGCCACTCACTGCATGATGCTGAACACCAGCAACCACGTGACGCTGAGCGTCTGCGAGTTCGCTGACGAACGCAGCGCCGCCGTCGGTGCCGAGACGTCACGCCATGCGCTCGCGCAGATCGCCGGCCGCAGCGTGTACCTCAAGCGCTCGACCGTGCTGTCGGTGATCGACAGCCAGGCTGACGCCGCGAGCGGCCTCACCGCGAAACGAGCGCACGAGGCGTTCGACACCCTTTAACCCGCCGTTCAACTCACACCCTGGAGCACACATGAGACTTGTCACCCGCATCACCACCTGCGCACTCATCGCGCTGGCCTCGACCGCACTGGCTTCGAGCCATCGCGAGGCACCCTTTCTCACCAAGAACCCCAAGGTCGATGGCACCGACGTCTACTTCTTCAAGAGCTATGAGCCGGGGCGCAGCAACTACGTCACCTTCATCGCCAACTATCTGCCGCTGCAGGATCCTGCCGGCGGGCCCAACTTCTTCCAGCTCGACCCCGAGGCGCTGTACGAGCTTCATCTCGACAACAACGCCGACGGCGCGGAAGACCTCACCTTTCAGTTCCGCTTCTCCAACACGCTCAACAACGCGGGGGCGGGCATCGCGTTGCCCATCGGCCCCAGCGACGGCGGCATGAAGCCAAACGTGTCGGTGGCCTTCGCCAACGTGGGTGACCCCCGCGACCGTACGAAGCTCTCGGTGCTCGAGACCTTTTCCGTGACGCTGGTGCGCGGCAATCGGCGTACGGGCACGGTGCAGCCCATTCTCGCGGCCGATGGCGGTACCGCCTTCGTCAAGCCGTTCGACTACGTGGGCCGCAAGTCGTTCGGCAACACCGACGGCGGCGACGGCAACTACAGCTCGTACGCTGACAGCTTCATTCAGAACATCGACATTCCGGGGTGCAACACACCGGCGCGCATGTTCGTGGGTCAACGCGCTGAGGGGTTCGCGGTCAACATCGGGCCCATCTTCGACCTGGTCAACGCCCCCGTCCTGGTCATCACCAACCCGGCCAACCGCGACGCGGTCACCAACTCGCTCTACACGAAGAACATCACCAGCCTCGCGCTCGAGCTGCCCATCTCGTGCATCACCGCAGGCGCCCAGACCATCGTCGGTGCATGGAGCACGGCCAGTGTACGGCAGGCCCGGGTGATCAACCCCACTGCGACCTACGCGCGACCCTCGCGTGAAGGTGGCGCCTGGACGCAGGTCTCTCGCCTGGGCATGCCCCTGGTGAACGAGGTGGTGATCGGCATCAAAGACAAGGACCGCTTCAATTCTTCTGAGCCGAAGGATGACGCCCAGTTCCTGTCCTACGTCACCAACCCCACGCTGCCGGCGATTCTCGAGCTGCTCTTCGGCTCTCCGGCGCCCACGCTCTTCCCCCGTACGGATCTCGTGGCGACCTTCTTGACGGGTGTGACGAGCGTCAACGCCAACGGCTCGACCTGCGAGTACCAGCGGCTCAACACCGCGCTCCCGGCGACGCCCGCGGCTACGCAGAACAACCTCGGCGCCGCCGCCTGCTTCGTGAACGGTGTGCTGACCTTGACCAACCCGGGCTGTGACCTAGCGGGTTTCCCCAACGGGCGCAGGCCTGGCGACGACACGGTGGACATCGCGCTGCGGGTCTCGATGGGCTACCTGCTCGGCAACAACGTCGACGCGCCTTCACGCGCAGTTCCGTTTCATGACGCTGTGCTGCAGACCGCCTCGCAGTTCGACACCACGTTCCCGTACTTGAAGACTCCGCTGCCGGGCGCCAAAGGCAATGGGACCTGACCATGAGGAAGCTTCTTCTAGGCGCCCTCGTGGCAATCGGAGTCGGCAGCCTCGGCTGTCCTGGTGACAACGTTCCTGACTCTGGCAGAACCGGCGGAGGCAGCGGCGGTGGCGTCACCGGTGGTGGCGGTGGCGGCAGGACCGGCGGTGGTGGCGGCAGCACCGGCGGTGGCGGTGGCAGCACCGGTGGTGGTGGCGGCACCGTCGACGCGGGCACGGAGATCACGGTCTTTGCGCGAGACCTGATTCTGACGATGACCTCCAACACGGCCCCGCCGACCACGACTGAGGACAAGAACCTGATCGACGTCAACCCGATCACGTTCGACGCGGGCTTCTTCCCGTGAGTTTCGGCGGTCCTCAGGCTGCGTCGTCAGCCTGAGGGCCGCGCCGTACGGGTTCCTGCCGAATGAAAACGGGCTACCGAAGGGTAACGCTGCCTGGCCGGACGTCATGCGCCCCATGACTTGTCGAGGTCATGCTGTTCTTCAAGAGACTGGTCTCCCCCCTCTTGGAGTTTTTCGTGCCCCCACCCCTCTCGTCGTCGGGCCCTCGAATCCTGGTGGTGGATGACGCACCTGCGAACATCAGGCTGATGCGCCTGATTCTGGGCGAAGGCGATTACCGCGTGCTGGAAGCCGGCAGCGGTCGTCAGGCCCTCGAGCTGATCCGAGCCGAACCTTTAGATGCGGTGCTGCTCGACGTGACGATGCCGGAGATGAGCGGCTACGAAGTCTGCGCCGCGGTCCGCGGTGATCCCAGGCTCGCGACCTTACCGGTGCTCCTGGTCACCGGGCTCTCGCAACCCGAGGATTGGGAACGTGGAGTCGCCGCGGGCGCCACCGACTTCATCTGCAAGCCGTTCGGTCGGCGTGAGTTGCTGATGAGACTTCGGGCAGCGCTCTCGAGCGCCGACGCGGGGAACCGGAGCGCTCTCATCCCCGCGCTCCCCGGAAACCTGATGCTCACCAACCTGACTTGGAACGTGCTGGGACTTTCCGCGGGCGCCGTGGCGCTGCTCGGGCTGGTGCGGCCTGCAGTCGGCGCGTTGAACCTGGCTGGGCTCCTCGATCCCGAGAACTTCGCCGCGCTGGGTGCGGGCGCGGCATTCAGCTTCATGATGGGAGGCCGAAGCGTGACGGGCCTCCCGCTGACGGTTTCTGAGCCGGGTGGTCTGGCCGTGATGCGGGTGATCAGCCTGCGGGACGCGCACGAAAGCGGTGGATAGACCTCACCGCGAGGCATGAGGCGTGACGATCAATCCGGCCCTGCCATCGGCCCCCGGCCGCGGCGATTCTGAGGAGCTCGCTGATGCTGCGCGTCTCGAGACCGGTGAAGTGAATCTGGCCCCCTTGCGAGCGCGCTCGTTCGGCGAGACACACCAGTTCTTCCGTTGGCCTTCGCCCCGCTTCGATCGATTCTGTCTTGTTCACGGTGCCCCCCCCGGGCAGTTGTCGAGTGTGTGTTCAACCCGATCTTCGGGCACCCTACTCCTGATCAGCGAAAACCGGCCAGCCCCTGGGGGTCAGTCTCGTTCAGGGTCAGAACCTTATGCCCGCCGAGATCATGCCGCCCTGATTGAGGGGTGAGGCACCAAAGGCGAAGGTCGGCAGCGACGCTTCGACCGCATTCGTGTGGCTGAACTCGAGCGCCAAAGCGGGAGAGAACGCAGCGCTCGCCACGCCCAACTCGGCCAACAAGATGATCCCTGCGGTGTTGCGCACGGGACTGAACGTGCTGAACGAATCCTGCGCGAGCGCGAACAACGCGCCGCCGCCCAACGTCACCAGCCACCCGACACCCATCCCGGTGAGCGCCGCGAGGAAGGTGCCCCGGCCCCCCATCGCGCGGTGAACGCCCCACCCCGCCGCCGCCACGCCCACGGAGCCTGCTGCCGCCGCTGCGATCAACAAAATGGGGCCGAGCACGGTGAATTGGCCCAGCGTAAACAGCAGGGCTGAGACCGCCGCGGCACCAGCACCCGCGAGGCCCGTCACCAACGACGTCACGGCCACCCGGCCCGCCGGCGCCGAACCCCAGCTCGCCGCGGCCCCCAGGCGCGCCAGCTGCCGGCTCCGCAGGTCGAGCGCCAACGCGGCGCCACCCGACAGAAAGACACCCGCGGCCACCACGTACGGCATCAGGCTCAAGGCGGTGTTCGAGTTCGTTTCCCTCGCGACACCCAGCAGGGCGAGCGCGATGAGGATCGCCGGCGCCAGCGCGATGGCGGGCGCCAACAGCCCACCTTCCCCACCCATCAACGCGTAACCGAGCCACGCCCCACCCAGGGCGAGGAACGGCGCGAACAGCCCCACCATTCCGTGCAGGAAGGACACGCACGGTCCTCCGAAGCAGCCCACGCTGTCGCCCAGCGGCATCACCGAGAGGGCCGCGGCCAGGCCCACCACGCCGCCGGTGAACGCGCCCAAAAACCGCTTCACGCGCGCCTCATCAGAGGTCTGCATCAACGGCTCCAGCTCGTCGAAGGTCGTCAGCTTGTTCGGGGCCGTCTTCGCGGCGGGCACGTCACCGGCTTTCGATTCTGCGGGGCCCGGCTCTTCAGCCGCCAGACTCAACGCCAGACAGAAAACTGCAGCGGTCAGCGTCACGTGTTCTCCCTGATTTCACCGGCCAGCCAGAATGAGCCGCGCGAGCCTGCCATGTTCCACGCGCGCCGGCGGTCGGTTTTGGGAGTATGTGGCGCCTCATGACTTCCTCCTCCGGCAAGACCGCCGCCCCGCTCACCTTCGAGGCCTTCTGGCGGTGGCTCCAGGACCATCGGAACTGTTTGCTGCGCGTCGGTTCGGCAGACGTGGTGCTGATGGACAACGAGATGCTCCACTGGGATTTTTTCGAAGAAGACGACGGCTCGACGGTGGTGCAGGCGATTCTCGGCAAGTCGTTGGTCGGCGAAGTCATCATCGAGCGCTCCGACATTCTCTTCGTGCAGGCCTCGCCCGATCTCGAGCAGCCCGGCTCGCAGGCGTGGACCTTCGAGTGCATCGGAGGCAGCGGCGAAGAGAGCTACCCGCTGTTCTCCTTCTTGATGACGCACAGCATGGAAGGCGCCCAGGGCCACCAGGTGCTCAAACACTGACGTGGCCTGCCCGCACGCCTCGTCAGACGATTGCCGGATCTGCGCGGCCACGCTCGATGGCGACAGCGCGGGCGATACGGTGGTGCGGGGTGAAAACCGTGCGCCCGAGGGTTCGCTTTCCCAAGGCACCCCCATCGGCCGCTACATCGTGCTCGACCGCCTGGGCCAGGGCGGCATGGGCACGCTCTACACCGCGCACGATCCACAACTGCAGCGCGTGGTGGCCATCAAGGTGCTCCGCTCGCGCGTCGACAAAGATGCTTCGCGGACCACAGGTCAGCAACGCCTGCTGCGTGAAGCCCAGGCGATGGCGCAGCTCAGTCACCCCAACGTGGTGCCCGTCTACGACTCGGGGCCGTTCGGTGAAGGCGTCTTCATCGCGATGGAGCTGGTGCGCGGTTCGACCCTGGACCACTGGGTCAAGCTCAAACCGCGGCCCTGGCAAGAGGTGCTCGCCACCTTTCTGCAAGCGGGCCGGGGGCTCGAGGCGGCCCATGCGGCCGGGCTGATTCACCGCGACTTCAAGCCAGCCAACGTATTGGTGGGCGAAGAAGGCCGGCCCCGGGTCACCGACTTCGGGCTCGCGCGCGCGACCCGCAGCATCACGTTGCCCGAGGTGAGCGCGACGCCCGACGCGGTGATGCACCCGGGGCCCATCTCGTTCGACGAACCACTCACCCTGGCCGGCTCGATGATGGGCAGCCCCGGCTACATGGCGCACGAGCAGTACGTCGGCGCGGCGACCTCGGCGGCCACGGATCAGTTCGCGTTCTGCGTCGCCTTGTACGAGGCGCTCTACGAGGTGAAGCCCTTCGTGGCGAAGACGTTGCCCGACCTCGAGGTGATGACCGCCCGGGGTGAAGTGCCGCCGGCGCCCAAAGGCAGCCCGGTGCCGGGGTGGATTCACCGCATCCTCGTGACGGGGCTCAGCCCCAAACCCGAGCAGCGCCACGCCTCGATGACGGTGCTGCTCGCGGCGCTCGCTGAAGACCCCGACGTCAACCGGCGTCACGCGGGCGTGGCGGCGGTCGTCGCAGTGTTGCTCTTGAGTACGGGCGGCTTCGTGTGGTGGAGCTCGGTGCGCCAGGCGCGTGCCTGTCAGGGCGCCGACGCGCTGCTCTCAGGGGTCTGGGACGAGGGCGTGAAGAAACGCTCCGAGGCCTCTTTCCTTTCGACGGGCACGCCCTTCGCGAAGGCGAGCTGGGTGCTCACCCGGGACGCGCTCGATGGCTGGGCCCGGCAGTGGGTCGACTCGCGCACGCACGCGTGTGAAGCCACCCGCGTGCGGGGGGAGCAGACCGAGCGGCAGCTGCTGCTGCGCTTCGAGTGTCTCGATCGCCGGTTGATCGAGTTGGGCGCGCTGGCCGAGGCCTTCGGCGCCGCCGACGTCGACCTGGTGGCCAGCTCAGGTACGGCGGTATCGAAACTTTCTCCACTCTCGACGTGCACGAACATCAAGCAGCTGGAAGACCGCCGCGCGCCGCCCCCCGAGCTCGAGCAGACCGCGCGTGAACTGGCGCAGCAGCTGGCGCAGGGCCGCGCGCTCTCGGCCGCGGGGCGTTTGCCCGATTCGCGCGCCCGTCTGGTGCCCACCATCAAACGGGCGCAGGAGCTCAAGCTGCCCGCACTCGAAAGCGAAGGCCTCGAGGCGCTGGGTGAGCTCGAGCTGCAAGCGCGCAACTTCGTGGAGGCGAGGCGGGCGTTCGAGGGCGCCGTGCGTGCGGCTGAAGTGGCAGGTGACGATCCCGCCGCGGCCCGCGTGCTCTCGCGCCTCGTCTCGTTGGTGGGCTGGCGCATGGACAAACCCGACGAAGCGCGCACCTGGGCTGCGTTGGCCAGCGGGGTGGTGGAGCGCATCGGCGGCGATCGGCTCACCGAAGCACACCTCGCCGAAGGCATCGGGGACACCGAGTGGCAGGCCGGCCAGCGCGCCGTCTCGCTGACCGCGTATCGAAAGAGCCTCGCGCTCTACGTGGAAGAACAAGGCGAAGAGAGCGTCGACGTGGCGAGGCTGCGCAGCTCGGTGGGCTGGGTGCTCATTGAGCAGGGAGAACTCTCTGCAGCGCGAGAAGAGCTGCAGAAGTCGCGGCTCATTCGCGAGCGGCTGCTGGGCGCGGGGCACCCCACCCTGGGAATCACCTATAACGAGCTGTCGATGCTGGCGATGGAGCGGCGCGACATGCACGAGGCGCTGCGCTGCTCGAAGCTGACCACGGAGATCGCCCAACAACTGGGCGGTGATTCTTCGCGCATGATCAGGTCGAGAATCACCACCGCCTTGATGCTGGTGCTCGCTGGGCAACCTCAGGAAGGCCTGGAAGATCTCGAGCGGCTTGGGCCGCTGCTCGAGCCTGCGCCTGATGAGCTCGCCGATACGCTCACCGAATATCAGCGGGCTCACGTGCTGGCGTTGACCCGCATGGGCCGCTTCAAAGAAGCGATCGCCGAAGGCCAGACGTGGCTCGTGGAAAAAGAGCGGCGGTACGGCCAGGTGCACCCCGAAGTCGCGGCGCTGGCAGATGCGATCGCCGAGGCTTCCTTCGCTTCGGGGGATTTCGAAGACGCCATCAAGGGCAGCGAGCGGTACCTTTCGATGAAGGCGGCGTTGGGTGGCGCTGATTCACCCCTCACCGGCGAGACCCTGTTGCGCAGCGCGCAGGCGCACCTGGCCGTGGGGAAACCGGTCGAGGCCACGCCGCGGGCCGAACGGGCGTTGGTGGCTTTGGAAAAGGGTCCGCTCGAACGCGGAACCCGCGGTGAAGCGCGGCGGGTGCTGGCTGAAGCGCTGCTGCGCTCGGGGGGCGAGAAGGCGCGGATTCTGTTGCTGGCGCAGCAGGCCAAAGAAGATGCGCTGGCGGTCAATGATCTCAAGCTGCTCGCTCGCATCGCAGCGCTGAAGCTTTGAAAAGGAGGCGCAGGTGAAGCAGCTCTCGAAGGTCGTCGAGCCCTTGAGCCGGGCCCAATGGCGCAAGTGGCTGGTCAAGAATCACGCGAGCGAAAAGGAGATCTGGTTGCTCAGTGACGCCGACGAGCCCGCGGTCTCGTACCTCGACGCCGTCGAAGAGGCGCTGTGTTTCGGGTGGATCGACAGCGTGGGCAAGCGCCTGTCTGAGACGCTGCGGGGCCAGCGCTTCAGCCCCCGCCGCCCGAAGGGCAATTGGACCGAGCTCAACAAGGCGCGGGTGCGGCGCTTGAGCGTATTGGGGTTGATGACGAACGCGGGGCGCGCCGTGATGCCCGACCTCGACACCCCGTTCACCGTCGCACCCGACATCCTCACCGCGCTGAAGAAGGCGCAAGGCGCACGCGCGTTCTTCGAGAGGTGTTCGCTTCTGTATCGACGCATTCGCGTCGGCTACGTCGAGGAGCAGCGCAAGAAGTCGCCCGCTGAGTTCTCGAAGCGGCTGGCGAACCTGGTGGCGCGCTGCGGTGAGCAAAAGCAGTTCGGCAACTGGGACGATGGTGGCCGGCTGACGGATCGACACGCAGGCGTGTGACCTGCTGCACGCCCCGCGCGTAGCCGATGGGAAGCTGAGCGCCTGACTGGCAAGCAATCACGTCATCCGATGCTGCTTCGCGTTCGAGGTCGTCGGGCGGCAGGGCTGGGCAAGCCGCGGATGTACGTGGCTCTTTCGGGTTCGGGTCGGCCTTCTTCTGACCTTGCTGCCGCTCAAGACATGCCCGCCTCTTTCTGCGATGTGGGGTGTTGATGCGAAAACTGCTCGTAGGGCTGCTCGTGCTCGCTGCGATTCCGGTCGTGCTCTTCCTGACCTGGGACACCCAGACGAGAACCCTGGCCAATGCGCTGACGACCGATCTGACCGCGGGCAAGTCGCGGGTGATCAAGCGCGAGCCGCCACCCAAGGTGCCGTTGCACGACAACGGGTATCAGTGCCTGGGCGCGATGCTCGACGTGACGCCCCGAGATTTCGGCCCGTTCAACCCCAAGAACCTCGCGAGCCTGGATCCGTTCATCACGGGCGCAACGCCCATCTCGGAGCTCCCGACCGACGTGCGCGCGAGCATGATCGCCTTGAGCCCGTGGGCCAGCTCGATGCGCAGCTGTGGCGACTCGCAGCAGCTCTCGTGGGTCGAAGGCATCTCTCCATGGGCGTCCGCGAACGACGCGCGCGGGGTGCGCCTGACGGACACCATGCCGTCGTTGATCGACTTCACCGCGCTCGAGCTGAGGGTGCTGATGGCCGACCAACAACCTGAGGTCGCGCTCGAGCGGTGCGGCGCGACGTGGGCGATGGTGGCTGATCAATCGCATTTGGGTCAGGTCGGGGCGATGAACGCGCGCAGGGCGGTGCGAAGGCTCGCGCCGGGCTGTGGTGAAGCGCTCGCTGCGGTGCCGGCAGAGGTGAAGACGCAGGTCGCCAAACAGTGGGCGCCGCTGCGCAACCGCCTCGCGCCTGCCAGAGAACTCATCGAGGCCGAGCGGCTGGGCACCAGCCTGCGCACCTTCGCGTGGGCGGCTGATGAAGCGAGCCGCGCGCAAATGCCGGGTGTGGTGCTGCCGATGACGACCTCGTTCTCGAGCAGGCTGCGCACCGGGCGCACCTGGCGCCATTGGGATGCGGCGATGCGGGAGCTGGCTGCAGCCGCCGACAGCCCGGAGCGGGTGAACGCGTCGGATGTGGTCGATGCCATCGCGCCCTCGCAGTACGCGAAGTTCTTGAGCTCGTACGAAGAGGCGTTCGTGCTGCTCGACGTCCTCGCGGATCTCGCGGCAGGGGGCGGCAAGCCTCTGCCCGCGGGCGTGACGAAGAAAGAGAAGGCGCTCGAGTACGTGAGCCCGCAGGCGCCACCGCTGCTCATTCCCACCTCGAAATGAGTTCAACGCGGCGGGTGATGCTGACCATCGGTGGTTTGGTGGGCCTCGAGTTCACCGACGCCCAGGGCGAGCGGCTCGTGATTCCCCCATAGGCGGTCTCTGGGTGCGCGCGGCGGGCGACTTCACCTTCGCTTCGTGAGCGAGTGCATCGACGGCCTCGTTCCACCGATGACCCGAATGAGCGCGAACCCATCGGGTCTGGGCGCGCGCCGTTGCCGCCGCGGTTCGCAGCTTCTGCGCCAACTCGACGTGCCGCTTCGGCAGAAATCGGCCGGCGGCGATGTCGAGCGCGATCGACGAGTCGCTGATCAACTCGATGGTGTGTTTGAGGTGCCAGCCGCGGGTGATGACTTCGTCGAGTGCGGCGCGGGCTGCCTCGAGTTCCATCACCAGGCTGGTGGTGGAAGCCGATCTACCGCTCTTCGAGAGCAGCACTTCGTCGTTGCGGACGACGAGGAAAGCCCAGCCTCCCGGCTTGCCGACTTGCGCGTCGGCTGAGCCGTCGCAATAGAGCTCGAGAACCGGTGCCTGGAGTGCCCCTGCCACGCGGTGCCACACCCGGTACAAGGTAGCAGATGCGGCCGTCACCCCGACCCCGTCAATGGGCTCTTTGTTCGTGCTGAAGCCTTCGTTCTCGTCGCCCACCTGGTGGCGGCGCGAGGAGGAAGAGTCAGCCCCTCTTCGCAAGTTCATCTGCCGCGCCCGGAATTCCAACGTTGCGTAGAGTGCCTGTCGTGACGCCGCTGCTCCTCGCCCTCCTCGTCGTGACCGCCCCGCCTGCCGCGCC
>JAYTAT010000088.1:0-2180 GCA_043737315.1 Archangium sp. | reverse complement strand
GGCTGACAAAGGCAATGGCCAGGCGCTCTACGTCGACTCGGAGCAGGCCATCGATCGTTCGTTTCGCCAGGGGCTCACGGGCACCCTCGAGCTCATCGCGAAGGACGTGAAGGTGCAGGTCACGTTCGATCCGAAGGTGGTCTTGTCGTACCGGCTCATCGGGTACGAGAACCGCGACGTGCAGGATGACGACTTTCGCAACGACAAGGTCGACGCTGGCGAGCTCGGGTCGGGTCACGCGGTCACGGCGCTGTATGAGGTGACCCTGACGTCGGCGGCCGGTGCGCTGGGGTCGGTGGCGGTGCGCGGCGAGCTGCCCGATTCGAAGGAAGTGTTCGAGGTGAACGAGCCCATCACCCGCGCGGCAGTTTCACATGCGCTCAGTGAGACGGGCGGCGACCTGCGGTTCGCTACGGCGGTGGCGTTGGGGGCTGAGCTGCTGCGCGGTCACACCGCGAACGGGTGGTCGATGAACGAGATTGCCGAGCTGGCGGAAGGCGCGGCTGATGAGCGTGCGCAGCGGCTCGAGTTCGTCGAGATGTTGCGGAAGTCGACGGGCCTCAGTGCGCGGGCCCTCGCTCAGGCGAACAACGACGGCTACTGAGTACTCCCTCTCCTCGCTGCGCAGGGCGAGGGGGAACGGCCTATGTTCCACGGGTGCTCGTCTTCGCCGTCTCGCTGATTCTGACCGCTGCCCCCGCCGACTTCATCGCCGACGTGAAGCCGCTCTCCGACGTGGTCACCTGCCAGGGCACTCCACTTGCCCAGCTCGATGCGAAGGTTCTTGCCGCCTACTGCGCAAGCCAGAACAAACGCTACGAACACTTCCGTTCACGCTGGGCCGTGAAGGCGAGCCAATTCGTAGGTGACCTGCTGCCCCCCGAGCTGCCCGAAGAACTCGTGTACCCCTTCGGCGGCGGCGACTTGATGGCCGCGCTCGCGCTCTTCCCGAAAGCGAAGGTCATCACCACGCTCTCCCTCGAGCTCGCCGGAGATCCCCGCCGCCTCCCCAGCCTGACCAACGCGAAGGTGCTCAAGTCGAGTCTCTCGGCCATCGCCAACGCGAGCGCATCGACGTTGATGAGCAACGACAGCCTCTCCAGGAATCTTTCGGCCACGCAGCAGGGTGAATTGCCCGGCCAGCTCTCGATGCACCTGATGGGCCTTTCGCTCGCAGGTCAGGAACCCGTCTCGGTGAAGTTCTTCCGCGTCGAGGCCGATGGCACGCTGCATTACTTCACCGTCGACGAAGTGAAAGAAGTCGAAGGCACCACGGCGAGCAACCTCAAGGCCTCGTGGAAAGCGCCCGACTTCAGCCCCGTCTTTGCAAACGTCGAAATCCAATTCGTGCCGCGAGGCCAGCCCGATGCGCCGCGACGCACGCACCGCCACCTCGCCGCGAATCTCGCCAACGACTCACTTCCGCCCGGTGTGCTCAAGCACCTGGAAGCGAAAGGCCGGGTGACTGCGATGACCAAGGCCGCCAGCTACCTGTTGTGGCGCGAGGCGTTCAGCACGGTGCGCGACTACCTGCTCACGCACGCAGACTTCATGGTGTCGGACTCCACCGGCATTCCGCCCCGCCACTGGGTCGCGCGCGGCTGCACGGTGAACGCGTACGGCGCCTTCGAGAAGTCCTTCCTCGGCACGTGGGAGCCCTATCAGGAAGAACTGCGCAAGACGTTCGCCACCGCCAAGAAGGTGCCGATGCGTTTCGGCTATCCCGACGGCAGTCCGGCCAAACACAACCACCTGCTCACCGCGAGCTGCGTGAAGCCGAAGTGAACTCTGCGGTCTGCTAGACAGCAGCCATGTCGCTTCGCACCCTGGTTTGTTTGGGCGCCGTGCTCTGTGCCTGCGGAGGCACGCGCATCACCTACGTCGAGCCTCCCAGCAAGGTCGACGTGGTGGTGACCCCCGGCGTAGCGACGATCACCTGGGAACCCGGCCTCAACGCGACCACCGTGCTGGTGGCCCGCACGCTCGGCGGTGACGAAGCGAGCCCGCCCGATGGTGGCGCGGTGGGCGACCCGCTGGGCAAAGGCAACATCCTCTTCATCGGAGATCAGCTGAAGCTGATCGACGCCAATCTCCCCGACACCTGCGGCCCCTTCTCCTGGCACCTCTGGGGTCAGGCCACCGACGGCACCTGGTCGAAGACCGCGGCCACCGTGCGCTCC
>JAYTAT010000087.1:0-13404 GCA_043737315.1 Archangium sp. | reverse complement strand
CCCGCCAAAGACAGCACGATCAGCAGCGACATCACTGCGCCGACCGCAGGAATCGCGACCAGGAGGACCCGCGCCAGCCGGGGACGACCTTGAAGTCGCCAATAGGCAGCGCAGCCCAGGTGCGTGAACAGCGCCGCGATGCTCAGGAAGTAATAGGGGGCAAAGAAAAACTGAAACGGTGCGACGTGAAAGCCAGCCGCTGCGAAGTAGAAGTTGGTGTCCAGGTGCAGGCCCGCTCGCCCGAACAACACGGCACCGACGTGAATGGCCAGGAAGAAGGTCAGATACGCCCCTGAGCCGCGCTGCAGCCAGGCGACCCGGCCCCGGCTCCCTTTCCAACCTTTGACCACCAGCGCCAGCCCGCTGAGGACCTGAAGGGTGATGCAGCCCAGGACCACCGGCTCGAGCCATCGATAGCGGTAGACCGAGCGGGCTGCCTTCATGAACGCCAGGTGGGTCTCGATACCCGCGAGCCCGGCCAGATGATTGGCCAGGTGCAGGCAAGCGAAGGCCCCAACGAGGATTGCCGAGAGTGCGTGGAGTCTGCGGAGCGTCATGTGAGGGCCGTTACCTTTGCAGACAGGGCTTCCTGATGCTCGCCCGGCACCTGCTGAGCCATCGGGTACAGCATCAGCTGCTCCTTGGTGTTGTGCTGCCCAATGAGCGACAGCAGCCGGTCGCCCTGGTCGAGCTCAGTGAGCGCGCTCGACGCAAACCACCCCTTCGTTCCCTAACTCGAGGATCGGATCCACTCGTCGCGCGTCGCCTGGCCCACGCCCGCGGGTGTCTTCGTCGGTCGCTGATCACGCCTTCGCGGGAATCGAGCCGGTCTGCTTCACGTCGGCTCGCCCATCGGGGTTCACCGTCACGTCGAACACCGGCAACCCCGCCGCCAACTCCCCGAGCGTGGCGAGCAGCTGCTGCTGGTGCAGCGCCTGAATCGCGTCGAACAGTGCAGGCGCCGCGGGGGGCTGGCCGCAGAGATCGCGCTGCTGCGAGAGCCAGCGCGCCATCTGTTTACGCAGGAAGCTGGCCACATGCGGGTGATTGACGAACATCTGCCGTCCTGAAATCGAAGGCGCCACCAGCGGCACCAGCGAGAAGGCATCGAGCTCTTCCGACACGTGAATGTTCACCACCGCGCCTTCGGAGTGACCGCCCGGCAGCGGGGTGACCTCCAACTCCTGCGCGCCTTCCCAGCGAAGATTGAGCGCGGCCGTCAGCACGTCTCGGGTCAGCCCCTCCCGAATGCCCCAGCGCGCGGGGTGCTGCAGCGAGAGCCGCAGGTGCCCGCAGCCCACGTGTTCGGCGCGCCCCATGATGTCGGCGAGGCTCTCGCGATACTGCTGCGGCGGCGAGGTGAAGAAGTTGCGGAAGGCGAGTGGGTCGTTCAACCCCGCCACGGCTGGAGCCGTGCGCGGATCGGCGCGAAGGGCCGAAATCATGCGATCGCCCGCGCTGGTGTCGGTGTGAAAGGCGAAGCGCCCGAACGCGTCGATGCGGCGGCGGAGCAGCTCGGCGATCGTCGCAGCTGACAGCCGCTCACCGGTGAGTTTCTCGAGCGCACCCAACGCGAGCACCAGCTCACCTGCATCACCACCCGGGCTGCCCACGACGGCGACGTGGTCTCGCCCGTCGACGCACGACATGCGGCCATGCAGCAGGAAGGCAGCGAGTTTGGTCCACCGCACCGAGCGGGGATGGCCGACGTGCTCGACGATCTCATCCAGGCTGAAGGCCTGCTTCGACTCGGTCGGCGCCCAGGAAGGCAGCGGCGAGAGCACGCCCTTTCGTTTGGGCAGCTCGGGATCACGCGCGACCGACAAGCCGCTCTCGCGCCAGGCCCGCATGCCGCCCCGCATCGCGGCGACCAGCTCGAGGCCCGCTTCTTCGAGCCAGCTGGCCAACGTGAGCGAGCGGGTGCCGTCTTCACACACCAGCACCAGCGGCTCGAACCGCTTCACCCTGGTGTGCAGCGTGCCTGCCTCGGCGATGGGAACCCAGTCGCTGCCAGGCACGTGGCCCAGCGCGCCGAGCAACGCGGCTTCGTCGCGCACGTCGACCACCCGCAGCGCCCGGCCCTGACGTGCCACGTAGTCAGGGGTCACCTCGGGCCGCGCTCCGTCGGTGCGCTTGAGGGTGACGTACCAGCCCACCCGGAAAGAACGTTCACCTGCAGTGACGGAAGCATCCTTCTCGCCCAGCGCAGGAGTTCGAATGGCCATGTCGGGTTCTTAGGCAGCGCGCAGGGCCTTCGTCACGCGCGCTTTCAACTTCGCGGCCGCCCCGGCCTGTTCGGCGAACGAAGGGAATTGATCGATGGCCGCCTGCACTCGATCGATGATCGGCCTGGGGCGAAGAGACGCGATTCACCGGGCCGCAGCGTGCGCACCCAATACCTGCCTTCGGGGCACGACGATCGACGAGCAGTCAGGGAGGCTGTCGTCAATTGAGGTCTTCATAGCGCCCCAACGCACTGAGAGGCCTCTCAACGGCACCTTAAATTGGCGAGAACCGGCTGAGCACGAGCGAGGTGTTGGTGCCGCCGAAGCCGAACGAGTTCGACAACGCGTGGTCGAACTTCCGGGTCTGCGGCTCGTGCGGCACGAGGTTGAAGCCATCGGCAGCTTCCGGTGCATCCAAATTCAGCGTGGGCGGAGCGACCTGATCCCTCAGCGCGAGCGCCGTGAAGATGGCCTCGACGGCGCCCGCCGCACCCAGCAGGTGACCGATGGAGGACTTGGTCGACGACACCGCGACGTCCTTCACGCTGGCGCCCAGCAGCCTGCGCAGTGCGGTCAACTCGACTGGATCTCCCAGGGGCGTCGAGGTGGCGTGCGCGTTGATGTAGCCCAGCGCGTCGGGCGCGAGCTTCGCGTGACCCAGGGCCGTACGCATCGCGCGGAAAGCGCCGCCACCCGCCGGATCAGGAGCGCTCGCGTGGTACGCGTCGCCCGCGATGCCGTAGCCCACCAGCTCGCCCAGGATGTTCGCCCCGCGGGCCTGCGCGTGCTCGAGCGACTCGAGCACCATCACCCCCGCGCCTTCCGACAGCACGAAGCCATCACGCGCGGTGTCCCACGGGCGGCTCGCCCGGGTGGGGTCGGCGTTGTACCCGGTCGACAACGCGCGCATCGCCGCGAACCCCGCGATGGCCAGGCGTCCCGTCGCCGCTTCGGTTCCGCCCGCGACCATCACGTCGGCATCGCCGAACTGAATCAAGCGCGCTGCGTCGCCGATCGCGTTCGCGCCCGTGGCGCACGCGGTGACCACCGAGTGGCAGGGACCCTTGAAGCCGTAGCGCACCGACACCAGGCCCGAGGCTTCATTGATGAGGGACATCGGTACGAAGAAGGGTGAGAGCTTCTTGGGCCCCTTCTCGTGCAGCAGGATCGCGTTGTCGGCGATGCGCTGAAAGCCGCCGATGCCCGAGCCGATGAGCACGCCGGTGCGCTCTTTCTGCTCTTCGGTGGTGGGCGCCCAGCCAGCCATCTCGAGCGCTTCGTGTGCGGCGACGATGCCGTAGGTGATGAACGTCTCGAAGCGGCGGCGCTCCTGCACGTCGAAGAACTTCTCGAGATCGAGCTCGCCTGGCTGCGTGCCGCGCGGCACCTGGCCTGCGATCTGCGTGGGCAGGTCGGCCACGTCGACGCCGACGATCGGCCGCACGCCTGACTCACGCGCGAGGATGCGCTTCCACACGTTCTCGAGGCCGATACCCAGCGGCGTGACGAGGCCCATGCCGGTGATCACCACGCGCTTCATCGGACCGTTCATGACGCGAGAAGTAGGCCCTGTTGCTGCTATGCGCATCCGTCAACGCTGCATGTTAGCTATGCAGGAATGAATACCAGTCTCGACTGGGATGACCTCCGTATTTTTCTTTCCGTAGCCGAACGGCGGAGCTTCTCCGCGGGGGCGCGTTCGTTGAACATCAGTCAGCCGACCGCCGGCCGCAGGGTGGAAGCGCTCGAGAAGACGCTCGGGGTGCGCCTGTTGGTCAGGCAGAACCGCGGCGCGGTGCCCACGCCGGTGGGCGAGCAGGTGTTGGCCGAAGCCCGCCGAATGGCCGAAGGGGCAGGTGCGGCGCTGCGCCGCGCGAGTGGTGAGCAGTCGACCAGCCCCATCGTCCGCGTGGCGGTGACCGAGGGGCTGGGGACCCACTGGTTGCCCTCGCGGCTCGCGGCCAAACGCATCGACGGCGTGAGGCTGGAGCTGTTGGTCGACAACGCCACCACCGACTTCGGCTCACGCGAGGCCGACATCGCGCTGCGGCTGTTCAAGCCCAGGCAGCCCAGCCTGGTGACGCGGCGGGTCGCCACCCTGGGTTTCGGGCTCTTCGCAGCGCCGTCGTATCTGGCGAGCCGCGGTACACCTCGCCGGTTGATCGAGCTGCGACGACATCAGCACGTGGGCGTGGTCGATCGAAGGCCCGCGGTCTCACCGCCGCTGCAGTGGCATCGCAAGCTCGCGCCCCGGGAACAATTCCTGGTGTCGTCTTCGAGTCTGCTCTCGATGGTGGAGCTCGCGCGCGCGGGCTTCGGCATCACGGTGGCGACCCTGGCGCTCTATGCGGGCGATCCAGGTTTGGTGCGCGTGTTGCCCGGTGCACGGCCGCCGCGCCTCGATGTGTGGCTCACCACGCACGGCGATCTGCGTCGCGACTCGGCCGTGATGCGAGTCGCCGAAGTGCTCACCACCTTGTTCAAGACCGAAGCCGCCGCGCTCGCCGGCTGAGCGTGGGGGCTCTCGGTCTATTCCTGAACGTTGCGCAAGAAGTCAGCGACCTCACTGAAGCGCGTATTGAGATACCCACGCACCGGCCCCTCGACCTTGCGTGAATCCATCGCGCGGCCCATCGAGCGCAGCCACGCATCACGCAGCTCGAGGCCGACGGGCACGCGCCCGTGCCGCATGCGCAACCGGGGGTGACCGTGCTGGTCGGTGTAGTCCTGCGGGCCCCCCAGCCAACCGATGAGAAACAAGCCGAACCGCTCGCGCGAGCGCCGGCTCACCTTGCCCGCGGGCTCCTGGTGATGCACGGCAGCCAGGGGCAGCTCGTGCACTTCCATGTCGTCATAGAAGGCCTCGGCGAGCGCCTGCACGCCTTCACTGCCACCGAGGCGATGCCACGGCGTGTCTTCGGGCGTGGGGGTGTAGTCGCCACCTGTACGAAGCGTCGTCACTTCGCGTCGAGCCACGCCTGAAACGCGTCGAACGAGTACGGCCGCCCGAGGAAGTCAGCCACCAGCGCGCCTGCTTCCTTGCTGCCACCCGGCTCGAGCACCTTCTTGCGGTACTGCGAGGCGACTTCGCCATTGAGCATGCCCTTGCTCTTGAACTGGGTGAGCAGGTCCTTCGCGATGACGGTGCTCCACTGGTACGTGTAGTAAATCGCCGAGTACCCATCGAGGTGGCCGAAGCCGAGCTCGAAGTGGGTGCCCTCCATCCATTCACGGCGAAAGGGGAGAAACTTCTCCTGCACTTCCTTGAGCACTTCGGTGGAGTCGAAGCCGGGCGCACGATCGTGGAAAGCGAGGCTGACGGCCGAGAGGAAGAACTGGCGGCGCGTGTCAGCACCGACGCCGAACTCCTTGGCGCGCTTGAGCTGAGCGACCAGCGTGTCGGGAATCGGCTCGTTCGTCTCGTGGTGCTTGGCGAAGGTCTTGAGCGCGCCGGGGTCGAGCGGCCACTCCTGCAGCAGCATCGAGGGCACCTCGACGAAGTCCCACTCAGTGCGGATGCCCGAGACGCCTGCGTACGGCTGACGGCCCGCGAAGATCTCGTGCAGCAGGTGACCGAACTCGTGGAAGTACGTCTCGACCTCGGAGTGCTGCATCAGCTCGCCGTCTTTGGGGAAGTTGCAGACCAGGGTGGCCTCGGGCAGCTCCTTGCCCAGGCGGCCCACGGTGAGGCCGAACGCGGCGGCGTGTTTGTACTTGCCCTCGCGCGGGTGCATGTCGAGGTGAACGCGGCCGAGCAGCAGCTCGCCTTCGAAGATGTCGAAGGTCTCGACGTCGGGGTGCCAGACCTGGCTGTCGGCGACCTTCACGTAGCGGATGCCGAAGAGCGTCGAGGTGATGTCCATCACGCCCTTCTTCACGTTGCCGTATTCGAAGTAGGTGCGCAGGGCCTGGCTGTCGAGGCCGTACGACTCCTGCTTCACGCGGTCTTCGAAGAACTGGTGCTCCCAGGGATCCACGCTGGTCGCGCCGGGGAAGTCTTTCTTCTTCCGCTCGAGCAGCATGGCCATGTCGGCCTGCGCGCGCGAGAGGGTGGCGTTGCGGCCCTTTTCGATGAACTCGTTGGCGGCCTCGGCGCTCTTCACCATCTTCGTCTCGGTGATGTACGCGGCCCACGTCTTATAACCGAGCAGGGTGGCCAGCTCATGGCGCCTGGTCAGCAGTGACTTGAGCACTTCGACGTTCTGCGGGAACGCGCGCTGGCGATACGCCTTCCACAGTGCTTCGCGGGCCTTGCCGTTCTTCGCGTAGATCATCACCGGCAGGTAGTCGGGCGTGTTGGTGGTGACGGTCACCTTGCCGTCGGTGCCGGGCGCGTGGGCTAAGAGCCAGTCTGCGGGCAGACCTTCGAGCTCCCTCAAGTCCAACTTCACCGAGCGCACGTCGTCGCGGATGTTGCGGCCGAAGTTCTGGCCGATCTTCACGAGCTCTTCGCTCAGCGCCTTGACCTGGTTGCGCGTGGCCTCGTCACGATCGACGCCGCTGCGGCGGAACTCGCGCAGGGTCTTGAAGAGCCAGAAGGCGCCGACGGGATCGAGTGATTTGGTCTCGACCTTCGAGAGCGCGTCGTACAGGCCGCGATCCAAAGAGAGCTCGACGTTGAACGCCTCGAGCTGCTGCTCACACTTTTCACAGGCCTGCCGGAACTTCTCGTCAGGGTGCACTTCCTTGGCGAGCCCCGAACGCGCGCCCATGTTGGACATCGCGGTGGTGACCTCGTCGTAGAGCGCGACGACCTTTGCGTCGCTGCCGGGCGGAAGCGCTTTCAACTCGGCCACCATCGCCTTGGCGCGGGTGAGCGTGCTGTCACAGGTGGCGGTGAAGTCGGTCGCCGAGCCAGCCAGCAGGCTCGAGGCCTTCGGGGTCGAGGTCAGTTTCATGGGTGTCGTTCCCTTCACGGAAGATGTGGTGGCGCAGCCAAGCGCAAGCAGCGAAATGAGATAACGCATGGCCGGGCTCATACCCCAAAATCTGAAGTCGCCAGCCCCGCAAGTCCCCCCTCACCGAGGGGAAAGGGCCAGCCGTTCTTGTTCAGCGTTCCCTGTGAACGAAGCTCGACGAAGCCTCGCCGTTTGGGCGATGACACCCCCGACCAGCGGCCGATGCGATGGCATGATGAGGAAACCCAAGTGCGTCGCCGTACCGCTTTCCTCATCGATCCCCAGGGCCGGTTCATTCCGATCGAAGAGCGGCTGGTGGTCGGCCGTTCGCGCGAGAACGACATGGTCATTTCCAGCGGCCGGGTCGCGCGCCGGCACCTCGCGTTGGTGCGCTTGCCTTCAGGCGAAGTGGAAGCGGAAGATTTGTTGAGCGCAAACGGTACGCGCCTCAACGGCTCGCCGCTGAGCAACCGCGTGCTCGTGCCAGGTGACGTCATCGAGCTGGATGATCAGCAGTACGTCTTTGAGCAAGGCCCGACGTTGCCGTCGCCGGTCGATCCCGCTGCTGCGTTGCTGGCGCGTGCCGGAGACAGCGAGGCGGCCATTTCGGTGGCGATCGACATGCTGCTCGAGCAGGGCAATCCGCTCGGGCCCAGGCTCGCCGCGGGTGAACGCGTGCCCCTGTCGGCCGACCTCGAGAGCGCGGTCGAGACGGGCGCCCTCGAGCTCGAATGGCGGCGCGGTTTCGTGCGCTCCGCGCGTCTGCGCGCCCAGACCTTTTTTCACGCCGTGCGCGATCTGCTCTTCGCCTTGTTGTCTTCGGACGCTGCGCGTTTCATCGACACGCTGGCGTTGCCCGAGCTGCACCCGCGGTTCGGCCTCGAAGGAGCGCCACTTCCCGCGCTGCGAACGCTTCAGTTCGGTCCCTTCTTCAGGCCTGAAGACGCCGCGCGTTGCCGTGAAGCGCTGAGCCGAACCGTCTTCATGGGTGCGCCGTTCCTTCAGACGCCCGAGGTCTTGCAGCACTCCCACGCCTGGCTCGAGTTCGACGGAGGCCAGCGTCGTGAGCTCGAGCAGGGCCGCCAGGAACTCTTCCCCACCTTTGCCGTGCGCTGGGAACCCGGCGGCTGGCAGGTGTTGCGCGTACGCCAGATGCCGAACCTGCGGGTCAACGGAAAGAGCCGCTTCGCCGCCGTGCTCGCACCCGATGACGTGGTGTCTTCGGGGGGCACCCGCTTTACCTTCCGAGGGCACTGATTCAGTAAGCGGTGTTGCCCGCGATCGGCTCGAACTTCGCTTCACTGAGCGGGGTCAGTCGCTTGAACGCGCCCCAAGCTTCCCTCTGGGCGGGCCGCTCACCGTGCGGAGTGGCCGACTCACAGAGCACCCGCTTCACGCCAATCTGCCGAACGCGGTGAGCCACCAGCGCCGCTTGCTGCGGTGCGGTGTTCAAATCAATCACCGTGGTCACGTCGAACCAGAGCTTCTTCGTACACCGGTCGCCTCAGCCAACACGCCCAGCGCCAAGCACGAATCGGATCCGAGCTGAGCGTGGCCGTCTGGGACTGCAGATGCGCGCCGAGCACTGGTTGCGCTGCGCGAAATGCGCGCAAGACGAGGCCAACATCGCCATCCTGAACGTTTCAATCAACACGCACGACGACCTTCCCCCGAGCGCGTTTGGTCTCCACATGCGCCTGGCCACGGGCGACTTCAGTGAAGGGCACCACACGGTCGACGACGGCGACCAGCGTGCCCGCCTGAACCCACTGCGCAAGTTGTTCGAGGTCGCGGCTGTTCGACTTGACCACCACCAGCCGCGCGCGGCGCAGGGCGAAGAAGGTCAATGCGTGCATCAACACGGTGTTCGCCGCGGGCACGGTCGAGACGTAGGTGCCCGTGGCCGAGAGCGCGGGCCGCACCTGGGAGAAGCGCCGATTGCCGAAGACATCGAAGAACACATCCCAGCCAGCGCCTGCCTCGAGCCCGTTCTTCGTGGCGTAGTCCCACGTCACCTGCGCACCCAGTGAGTTGCACAACTCGAGGTTGCGCGCACTCGAGGTGCTGGTGACCTGCGCACCCAGCGCACGGGCAATCTGAATCGCAAACACACCCACGCCACCTGAGCCGCCGTTGATGAGCACCTTCTGCCCCGGCTTCAAGCGGCCTTCGTCGCGGAGCGCCTGCAGCGCGGTGAGCCCGGCGAGAGGCAATGAAGCGGCGTCTTCGAACGTCAACTTCGAGGGCTTGAGCGCGAGCTCTTCACTGAGCATGCAGACCTCTTCGGCGATGGTTCCGCCGGCCCAGGCCTGCTTCATCCCGAACACTTCATCGCCCACCTTGAAGCGCGTCACGCCCTGGCCCAGCGCAGCGACCACGCCCGAGACGTCGTACCCGAGCAGCCGGGGAAACCGGGCGCGCGTCACGCCGCGGAACTTTCCTTTGCGAATGAGCGAATCTTTCGGGTTCAGCGCCGCGGCACGCACCCGCACCCGCACTTCACCTGCTGCAGGAACCGGAGAAGGCAGCTCACGAACCTCGAGCACCTCGGGGGGGCCATACCGGTCGTAGACGATCGCACGCATCGCGGCCGGGCTTAGCAGCGCGCGTCACCGATTCGTACGGTCAGGAAAGCGACGCCCAGGCTGGAACAGAAATTGAAGAGCGCCGGACCCATGAAACTCAAACTCCTGGCAATGGTGTCCGCGGCGTTCATGTTCGGTGGTTGTGCGGTGACTCAGAGGGTCGACGCGGCCATCGACTGCGGCGCGATCTGCGAGAGGTACTCGAGCTGCTTCGACAAAGACTACGACGTCTCGGCGTGTGCGAAGCGCTGCCGCAGCTCGGCGAGCGACGACCGGGATTACCGGCGCAAAGCTGACGTCTGCAACGCGTGCATCGCAGATCGTGCGTGCGGCTCAGCGACCTTCTCGTGCGGTACCCAGTGCGCGTCCATCGTTCCCTGAAGTGATTGACCCGGAGGCGACGTGCCACATGCGGGTGGCCATCCGCCACTCGTGTGAGTCAGGTGGTCTCCCCACACCACCGGAGCCACACAGGTGGCCCGAAGCGCTCTGTTGTTCATCGTCGGGTGCAGCAGGAACCAGGCGAGTGCGAAATCAAGAGGCCTGCGCGAGTCGAGCACGTGGTCAAGAGACATCCAACTGCGCTTCCTCAGGGCTTTCTCTCACCCAGATTGCGTTTGATCGCCGCGTGTCGCTCGAGCCGTTCCCACATCTGCAGGTACTGCTCTGCGCTGTGGAAGAGCGGGGCGATCAACCCGGGCGCGCCTGCTGCCCGCGCGACGTTCGCTGAGTCCTGAAGGAAATCGGGGATCATTCCGTAGTGCGCCACACCATCGAGGTTCACGTCGAACTCGCGCTTGCCGGCCACCGAGCGCGAAAGCGGCGCGTTGGGACCTTCCAGCATCGCCTTCCATCGCTCGAGCACCACGCCCTTTGCAGGTGCCCCTTGCGCGACGGCGAGCCACACGCGGGTTTCTTCTTCCGTGAACGCGCTGCCCTTCGCAGCAAAGCGCCACGGAGCTGCCACCGACAGCGGCGTCTGGTACCGAACGCCATTTTGCTGCGCGAGCGCCTGCGTCCGCAAACGATCACCCGCGCTGCGCACCTTGTCGTCACGTGAGCCCGGACACGCTTCCGTACCGAAGCGCGGTGCCGGCAGCGTCGCAAAACCGCCCACGTCACTTGCGATCGCCACGCCCCCCAGGTGCTCGACGCCGTACGCGACCAGCTGCAGGAAGCCCTTCGACGACGCATCGCAATCGAGAGGCACGCGCTCGCGCCAGCTCACGCCCACACCGCGCGAGATGAGCTGCACGCCAACGATGCCGCCGAGCTGCCGAATGACCGCGAGCTGCTGCGGAGTGCGGCTGCGTTCGGTGCGCACCTTGAGCCCTTCAGAGGTGCCGTAGCTGCCCGCGCTGTCTTCCGAAAACGGGATCGGGTTGACCTCGGTAGAATACCCACCGTCGTGAAAGGTGACGCGCGTGCCGAAGGAGAGATCTCGAAAGTCCGCGTGCGAGCTGATCACCGGCACCTCTGCCTTCACCGCGAGGCGCAGCGTCTCGTCGACCGCACGCTCCGACATGTGCTCGAGGTCGACGATGAAGCCGTGTTGCATCAGGGTCTCCACGAACATCACCCCGGCATCGGTCAGCCCTTCTGCCGCGGCGATGGCCTTCGCTTTCGGAAACGGCTGTTTCCCCCCGATGATGCCCGCGAACTCCACCAGGCCGGTGATGCTGGTGCCCGACGCGCGCGAGGGGTCGAAGCGCACGCCGCCATCGAAGGCGTTGGTGGTCGCGTAGAACTCACCCGTCGCCGCGAAGTTCATCGCGTTGAGCGTGGGGTTGAAGACGGCCGGGTGACCGAACGCATTGCGCTGCAGATGAATGGGAATGACGTGCCGCACGCCCGCTTCCCACAACGTCTGCACCAACGCGTTCACCTTCGTGCGCGGGTCCTTCCCGAGCTGTGACTCGGTGGAGAAGTTGCCCGGTGACTCGACCTCGAGGCCGAGCACGATGGCGAGCTTCCCCGACGAGATGATGCGGCGCGCGTCGGCTGCGGAATACGCGATGGCTGCGAAGTCGGAAGCCGGGCCCTCGTTGAAGAACGACCGCGCCGCGCCCACCTGCAGCTCCAGCGCCGAAGCGTCATCCAACTCGACCGGCGTCAGCGGCCCTTTGACGAAGTGCCGATTCGTCGTGCGGTACATCGTTCCGAGAAATGGCGTGTTCTGCACATCCATCTGCACCAGCCGAACGCCGCCCTGCCACGCCCGGCGAATCCAATCGACGTACGCCTGCTGGTGAATGAGCGTGTCGTAACGGGGCCAGCCCTCGAAGTTCGGATAGCCCGAGGTGCGATGGCTGGGTTCAGCGAGCAATGCCGTGCTGACGCCGTGAGCGTCTTCCCCGTGATTCGACCTGCAGTTGCGCAGCGCCTGGCGAATGCCGTTGGGCGCAGACGGCGTGCCGTGCATCACCCGGCCGCCGAACGCGAGGTAGTTGAAGAAGTGCGCGTGAAGATCAGCCACGCCCCAGACTTCCCCCGGCTTCACCTCGGTGCCTTGCCAGTAGTCGCCCCCGAGTGGAGAGGCGGGGCGGGAAGGGTCGAGCTGAGCGGTGACGAGCAGCAGGCAGGTCCAGAGCACCCGCGCGTTGTACTCCCATCAGGCCCGAGAAAAACGTGGTGGTGCGGGCGATGACGTCGGGGTCTTTGAGCAGCCTGCGATGACCCAGGCCCGTGACCGGGTGCAGCGTGACGTTCGGCCACGTGTTCGCGAGTGCTTCCCCATCGGCGAACGGCACCTCTTTATCGTCGCGGTCGTGAATGACCAGCGCAGGCACGCGCGGCGTCGAAGGTCCGGTGACGTCGAGCTCATGCCAGGAGAGGCCGATGCGTTTGAGCGCGCGCGCCTGCCAGCCATCACGCACGCGTGCATCGAGACCGAGCGCCTGGCTGAACGTCGCCGCGTACTGGCGTGGCCGTGTCATCGGGGCGAGCAGCACCAACCGGTCGACCCCGAGCTTGTCGCGCAGCGCGATGCCGGTGGCGATGGCTCCGCCCGAGTGCGCCACGATCGCGTGCAGGGGGCCGGTCAGCTCTCGCAGCGCAGCGCAGCCAGCCCGGCCGCGAAGTCGAAGAAGGTCGAGAGCCGCACGCCCGCGGCGCTGCCCGCTGATGAGCCATGGGCCAACGCGTCGAAGGTCACGACCCGAAAGCCCGCCTTGACCAGCGGGTCTATCATCGGCACCAGCTGGCCCGCATGTCCGCCCCAGCCGTGCATGAGGGCGACCACCTTGCCGGTGCCGAAGCTCCACGCTGCGACGTGCCGGCCGTCGACGGTCACTTTCAGCGCGGTGCCGCGCGCGAGAAGCGGCTCGTGCCTCCTTCGAGACCGGAGGCCGGGGCGGGGTGAACCACAACCGTTCGGCAGCCCACGAGGCCACGCTGGGGGCCAGCGCACCCACCGTGGCGAAGGCGCGCCGCAAGCCCGCCGGTCTGCCTGACTGTTGAACACCGCATCCATGAAGGCTCCTGGTCTGTTCTTACGACCGAACGTGCTCTTATTCGGACGGTGTGTGCGCATGAGGACGTGTCGATCCGGTACTCAATGCGGTTAAGAACAGCACGAACGTTCTTGTTTGCAAGTCAGGCCCGGTCTGCGCGCGACCGTCCGCTAAGGTCCGCCACACCATGACTCTGAAGCGAGCCCTGATTCTTCTGGCAGCCACCACGCTGAGCGCTTGCGGC
>JAYTAT010000086.1:0-2181 GCA_043737315.1 Archangium sp. | reverse complement strand
TTCGCAGGCGCATCGGCGCGACGCAGGTCGATCTGCTCGGAGAAAGCAGCGTGGAATCACGTGGGCTCGCGGGGCCCGTGCAGAATCCGTCTGACTCGGCGCGGCAGCTCACCTCGCGCGGCACGCTCTCGGCGCGCACCAACACCACCTTCGAAGCGGGCGGCTCGCTCTCGACGCTGGGCTGGGGGCGCCTCGATGACACCACGCTCAACGGCACCTTCTTCGGCGCGGGCACGTATCACCAGTCAGAGACCTCCATCGGCGCCGAGGCGGTGTATTCGCGGCTGTTCAACGGTCGGCACGGGGTCACCGCGTTGGTCTCGGCGGGCGGCGATTGGCTCACCGCGGCGGCCGGCGTCAATCCCTCCTGGGGCCGCTTCGCCGCGATGCTGGGCGACGAAGAGCTCTTCTTCGACGGCGCGCTTTCCATCAACGCCAGCGCCCGGGTCGACGTGGCCGGCCGTTTCGTCGTCTTTTCACCCAAGGTGGGGGTGGTGGCCGAGCTGCCGAAGGGCTTCTCGGTGCGCGCCAACGCCGGCCAGGCCAGCCGGCCCCCGGCGTTCACCGAGCTCTACGTGATGCAGGGCACGATGCTGCCCAACCCCGATCTGCGCCCCGAACGCGCGCTCACCGGCGACGTCGGCGCGGCGTGGAAACACGAGCGGGGCCGCGTGTCGGCCACCGGCTTTCTCTCGCTGTACGAAGATCTGATCAGCTACGAGTACTACCCACCCAACCTCGCCCGTCCGTACAACTTTCAGGCGGCGCGCGTGGCGGGGCTCGAGCTCGAGGCGGCCGCGACGCCCTGGCGCTGGTTGGAGCTGACCGCGAGCTACACCTTCCTCGACACGCAGAATCAAAAAGACGACCCGCGCTACTACTTGAAGGCGCTGCCCTTTCGCCCTGCGCACCGGGTTCACGCGCGGGTCTCGGGCGGTCCCGATTGGCTCAAGGGCCGCGCCGAGGTGCTCTTTCAGACGGCGCAGTTCACCAACCGCACCGAGACCCTCTCGTTGCCTTCGCGCGCGTTCGTGAACGTGGGGCTGACCGCCCGCCCGTGGAAAGACCCGCTGGTGACGGTGAGCGTCGAGCTGAAGAACCTGCTCGACGTGCAGACCCAGGACCTCGATGGCTACCCCCTGCCTCCGCGCTCGGTGTTCGTCACCGTCGGCGTGGCGTGGGATGCGCGGCCTCCGACTTCGGCAGTTCGATGATCTCGATGAACCCGTGTAGGAGCAGACCCATGAAGCAGCTCTCCGTGATGTCTCTTTTCGCCGCCGTGTCGTTGATGGCGTGTCCTCCCACCGGCGTGGTGTGCAAGCCGGGCACCGTGCCGTGCGGCAGCGGCTGCATCGACCCCGCTTCGGATCGCCGCAACTGTGGCGCATGCGGGAACAACTGCGGGCCGCAGCAGGATTGCACGCTGCAGGGTGAGAGCCCGGTGTGCTCCTGCCGCGCGGGCACTTCGTCGTGCGAGGGCCTCTGCTCGGCGACCGACTTCGACGCGGAAAATTGCGGGCGGTGCGGTGCCGCGTGCGCGGTCGGCCAGGTCTGCGAGACCGGCATGTGCAAAGAGAGCTGCACGCTGGGCCTGCTCCGCTGCGGCGCATCGTGCGTCGACTCGGCCAGCGATGAATCGAACTGTGGTGGCTGCGGCGTCGTCTGCGCGCAGGGCCAGCAGTGTGTCGCCGGCGGGTGTGACTACGCAGCCATCGCGGCCTGCTACTGGAGCGGACAGATCGTCGGCTTCAACCCCACCACCGGCGTGAAGGGCCCGCTTTCGGATCTCGGCAGCAACCCCGCCGCCCTCGCGCGAATCGGCACCACCGTGCTCGCCGCCGACGGCACCGATCGCCGGCTGTACTCAGCGTTGCCCACCGCGAGCGGCACGTACGCGAAGACCAACGTCGCTTCGCAGATGGGCGCGGTGCCCAACCAGGTGCTGGTCGATCGCCCCTTCGTCTACGTGGTCAATGCCGGCTCGGGCACGCTCACCGTGCTGCGTGAAGGCGTCGATGCGGGCGTGCTGCAGCTCGACGCGGGTGTCGAAGGCACGCTCGTGCTGGGCGTGGTCGCCGAACTTCCCCTGGGCATGAACACCTTCCCTCAGGGTGTGGCGAAGGTCGGCTCGAAGCTGTTCGTGCCGCTCTACGGGGGCTACGGCGCACAAGCCGCAGATGC
>JAYTAT010000085.1:0-2182 GCA_043737315.1 Archangium sp. | reverse complement strand
AAGATGAAGAAGCGCGACTGCCCCGATTGCCGAACGCGGCTCCAGCCCTTCTGGGTTCCGGCGCGCCGGCTGGGCGACGAAGTAGAGCTCGACCGCTGCAGCGATTGCGGCGGCGTGTGGTTCGACGCGGGCGAACTCTCTGACGCGAGCGGTAAAGCGGTCACCGCGAGCCAGGTGAAGACCGATCGCAGCTGCCCGGCATGTGGCGCTTCGATGATGCAGGCCAAACTCGCCGACGGGCCCGACGTCGAGAACTGCCCCAGCTGCCGCGGCACGTTCCTCGAAGCGCGAGATCTCGATGCGCTGGCCAAGAAGTCACCGTCGTCAAAGCGCGCGCCCAACGGCACCGGCTTCATCTGCGATGGCTGCGGTGCACGAAAACCTTTCAGCGAAGGTCAGGCCACGCTCACCGGGCTGGAATGCGCCGACTGCATGACGGAGCAGCACCACGTGCCGTCGCCAGAGAAAGAGGCGTCGCGCTCGACGTTCGGCAAGTTCCTCGGCTGGCTGCGCGGCGAGTGAACCTGGGTGAGCCACGTGGGCGCCGGCGGCGGATTCGACCGAAAAACGGGCGCGTCGTGGGTTACCCGGTGTGAGAAACGCTCGAGACTGAGGTCGCCTCAGCTGCGCTGGAGCAAGCAGGCACCACAGGGCTTCTCTTTCACAGCGAGCGCGGCGTGCAGTACGCGAGCGATGGGTACACCGAGGTGCTCGGCACGGCGAACGCGGTCGCCTCGATGAGCCGCAAGGCCGCGCGTGCAACGACCTGCACACCCACTGTGAAGCCTGCTCACTTCACACCGCCGCAACCTGGCGCCACTCTTGAGAATCACGCCGGGCGCACGACCTGCAAAGCGGGTCTGCATGCCCCTCTTCAAGCGCCCCGACGGATTCCTCGCCACCGACGTCGCCCCCTTCCGCCGCATGATGCCGTTCCTGATGCGCACGCGGACCGAGTCGGCCGTGTACTTCGAGCAGGACCTGGACCTCACCAAGACCCAGAAGTTCATCGACCAGTACAACGCGACGCACGAGAAGCGCATCACGGTCTTCCACCTCTTCACGTGGGCGATCGCGCACGTGCTCCACGTTCGCCCGCGCATGAACCGCTTCGTGGTGGGCAGCCGGGTCTACCAGCGCGACGGCGTGTGGATTTCCTACTCGGCGAAGAAGTCGATGGAAGACGGCGCGCCCATCGTGGTGCTCAAGCGCAAGTTCGACCCCACGATGACCTTCGAGCAGACGGTCGCCTTCATCCACGGCGACGTGAAGGAGGGCCGCAGCGACAAGAAGAGCCACATGGACAAGGAACTCTCGCTCTTCCTCAAGCTGCCCGCGATGTTGCTGCGCTTCGGCGTGGGCGTGGTGCGCTGGCTCGACTCGGTCAACCTGTTGCCGGGCAGCTTCATTCACCCAGACCCCATGTACGCGAGCATGTTCATCGCGAACCTCGGCAGCGTGAAGCTCGAGTCAGCCTTCCACCACCTCTACGAGTACGGCAACATTCCGCTCTTCGCCGCGCTGGGCCGCACCAAGCTGGTGCCGGTGGCCGATGAGACCGGAGCGGTCACGGTGAACAAGATGTGCTCGATGAAGTACACGTTCGACGAGCGCATCGAAGACGGGCTGTACTGCGCTACGTCGCTCGAGCTGCTGCGCAAGATGGTCGAAGACCCCGCCGCGTTCATGGAAAACAACGCGTCGGTCGAGCTCACGCGTGCCGCGTGAGTCGCTTCAAAGACAGAGCGGCACGCCGGAATCCCCGGATGACCCCACGTGCAGCTGCCGGTTGTCTGGGGTGTTGACCGTGTACGAACCAGCAGCCAGCGCCGGAACCGTGCATCGCACGACGTTCGGCAGTGCGGGCCTCCTACTTCCCCCGGAGCTCGTGCGGCTGCAAGTGACGCCAGCGAGGGTGAACTCGATCTGACCGCCATCGACGCGCACTTCGCAGCTTCCGCCGTAAACGGGGCCCGACGCTTCGAGCACGAAGGATGCGTCGGGGACGATCGTTTCCCCGCGATGGCAAATCGACTGCGGAGCGGGGTCGATCGCCTCGCACTCCGGCGCACAACCCGCGGCACTGAGCAGCAGCACGAAGGTGGCGAGGGGTTTCACAAACACGTCGGCACCCCTGCATCGATGGACTCAGGAGTGGTGAACCTGACCTGGGTGCCCGAGC
>JAYTAT010000084.1:0-2186 GCA_043737315.1 Archangium sp. | reverse complement strand
CGCCTGAGCCGCGAGCTACAGGATTCATCGCTGCGGGCCACCCGGATCCTCATTTTGCTGGTGACCGCCCTCGTGGCGGGGCTGTTACTGTTCAAGATTGTTGCGGGTTTGGTCGGAGTGATTCTGGGCCCGGTGAAGAAGCTCTACGATGCTGCAGGCAGCGGCAGTCTCGACGGGTAGAATCATCAAGGCAGGTCGGCCAGTTGGGAAACGGGGTCGGGGCCGGTACACATTCGGGTGGGCGAGGACGGAGCACCATGGATGAGACGCAGGTCCCACAGTTTCTGAAAGTCGGCGGGGAGATGGGTGCTCTGATGCGCGCCCACGACTGGGGACAGTCCACCTTGGGGCCCCCCTCGCGTTGGCCGCCCTCGTTGCGCGCGATGGTGCGGCTCATGTTGAACACGGGCCACCCGATGTACATTTTCTGGGGCCTTGAAGGAGCCTGCCTCTACAACGACGCGTACCGCGTTTCGATTGGGCCCGAGCGCCACCCCGGCTCGCTCGGCCGCCCCGGCCGCGAAGTGTGGGGGGAGATCTGGCCCATCATCGGGCCGCAGATCGACCAGGCGATGCACGGCGGCGGCGCGACATGGAACGTCAATCACCTGGTGCCCATCACACGCCACGGCAGGCGCGAGGATGTCTATTGGACGTACAGCTACAGCCCGATCGACGACAGCAGTGCCCCCAATGGCATCGGTGGAGTGTTGGTGGTGTGCACCGAGACCACCGAACAAGTGCGCCTCGCCAACCGCCTGACCGCCGAGCGCGATCAGCTCGGCGCGATGTTCGAGCAGGCGCCGACCTTCATGACGTTGCTGCGCGGGCCCCAGCACGTCTTCGAGATCGTGAACCCCGGCTACCAACGCATGGTCGGTCACCGGGCAGTCGTGGGCATGCCGGTGGCGCAGGCCCTGCCGGAGGCCGTCGAGCAGGGTTTCATCAAGCTGCTCGACGACGTGTACGCCTCGGGCGTCGCGTTCTCCGCGACCGGCGCGAAGTGGACGATGCCAACGACACCCGGTGGCCCGCTCGTCGAGCGTTTCCTCGACTTCGTGTACCAGCCGATTCGCGGCGTGGACGGCGAGGTGAACGGCATCTTCGTGGAAGGCGTGGACGTCACCGCGCGCACTTTGGCCGACGCGGCGTTGAAGGACAGTGAAGCGCGGTACCGCGAGTTGGCCGAACAACTGAGTGAAGCCGACCGCCGCAAGAATGAATTTCTCGCCACGCTCGCGCACGAGCTGCGAAATCCCCTCGCGCCGATTCGCCTGGGTCTGTCGATGCAAAAGCTCGCCCCCGACGACAAGCAGGTCGCCACCTCGACCCGTGCGGTGATGGAGCGCCAGCTCACTCAGATGGTCCGGCTCATCGACGATCTCTTCGACGTGTCTCGCCTGAGTCGAGGCACGGTCGAGCTGCGCCGCACCTTCGTGCCGCTGGCGGCAGCGCTCACTGATGCGGTGGAGACGAGCCGCCCTTTGCTCGAGCAGTCAGGTCAAGAGCTCTCCGTCACGCTTCCGGCAGAGGCACTGTTCGTCGAGGCCGACGCCACGCGTGTGGTGCAGGTGTTCTCGAACCTGCTCAATAACGCGTCGAAGTACACCCAGCGCGGGGGGAAGATCGAGCTGGGCCTGCGCCGTGAAGGCGTGAACGCGGTGGCCTTCGTGCGCGACGACGGGCAGGGCATCGCGAAAGAGATGCTCAAGCGAATATTCGACATGTTCACGCAGGTCGACCGCTCCCATACCCGGGTCGGCGGTGGGCTCGGCATCGGCCTGACCCTGGTCAAACACCTGGTCGAGCTGCACGGGGGCACCGTCGAAGCGCGCAGTGAGGGCCTTGGGCAGGGCAGCGAGTTCCGGGTCACCCTACCGCTGGCAGACGCAGCCGCGTCGGTTATGCCGAGCGCCCCGCCATCGCTGCCGATCGAAGTGGAGTCACGCAAGAGGGTGCTGGTCGCCGACGACAACGAAGATGCCTCGGAGAGCCTCTCGATGGCGTTGACCCTTTCGGGCCACGAGACCCGCGTGGCCAACGACGGAGAGCAGGCCTTTGCTTTGGCGCGCGAATTTCAGCCCGATGTGATGTTGCTCGACATCGCCATGCCGCTGCTCGATGGCCACGCGCTGGCCCGGCGCATCAGGGCCCAACCGTGGGGGCGCGGCATGCTGCTCATCGCC
>JAYTAT010000083.1:0-5547 GCA_043737315.1 Archangium sp. | reverse complement strand
CGCGGAAGTGCGAAGCGCCGAAGGTGAACTCGGTGATCATCAGGCCGGCGATGAAGCCGAGAATGAGCAGCGCTTCACCCGACTGGGTCAGGCGATCGGGCTTCACCACCAGGCGCAGCCAGAAGTAATACGCGATGGCGATCACCGAGAGGCCGGCGATGATGTCCTTCACGAAGAGATAGGCCTTGTAGACGGTGGCCAGCGCGGGCGCGTCGACCCAGAACGGGTTTGCGAGGTCAGTCAGCACCGCTCCGGCACCATCGGAATACGCCATCACGAAGAGCATCAACGTGCGGGCTTGCACGGTGAGGAACGCCGCGAAGATGGCCACGTGCATGATGCCGGGAACGAACTCTTCGCGGTCGACCATGCGCTTCTGGCCGAAGCCGAATTGCATCAGCGCCTTGGCGCGTTCACCGATGCGGTCCATTCGGTTGCCAGGAACGCCAGCCAGCGCCCTGATACCCCTGACGCGGCCGAACATCGTGACCGCAAAGAAGCTCAGGCCGCAGAACAGAAACACCGACACGAGGATGGGATTCATCCCCTCCTGAGATAGCAGGAAACGTCGGCAAATCGAGATCTCCCTCGCCCCGCAAAAGCGGGGAAAGGGGCCAAGCGCCCGCCAAGCTCGACAAAAGGGTGAGCGCACCTGATGGCTTCGTGAACGTCGTCTGCAGACCGAGGTCACGCCCCGCTCAGTCGGCGAGGCGCCGGGCCTTGTGCAAGTGAGCCGTCAGGTTCGTCGCCGAGCCCTCTTTTTCTTCGACGTCGCAGCCACCTGCAGGTCGAACAGCGCGACGAGGGTCGAGTCATCGATCAGCGCGCCGAGTTCTCGCAGCCTGCTGCGCACCACGGCCAGATCGATCTCCTTGCTCGCCGAACGGAGCAAGGCGCGCACGTCCTCCAGGTCCTTCTCCCGTCCGGCAAGCGTCTTCTGCACCAACAGGTCGTTCGTCTCGACGAAGGGGATCTGGAAACGCCCCATGCGCCGCCGAATCGAGCGCTTGAACATTTCCTGCTCCAAGCCCGGACCCGCGCGGACGACGTCAACCTGGTAACCGGTCCTGGTGTGCACCATCGGCAGAATCCTGTGGTGCTCCACGAGGTTTTCGACACCTTCGATGTCGTCACGGAGCGCCAGGCCTGCCTTGCTCAGGACCGCTATCAGGCGCGAAGCAGGAACATCGTCAGTGGTGATGTCGAGGTCGGCCGTCTGCCTCAGGGCACCCGCTGCGATCACCGCCTGTGCGCCGAATACGAACCAGCGGATCTTCTGCGGAGCGAGCGCGGTCTGAATGGCCCGAAGGTGGTCAGCGACGGTTGGCTTGCGCACGATCCAACTTCCTTCGCATGTCGATCAACCCCGAGTAACCCTGCTTCGCCTTCTCGGCGCGGGCGCGACCCCACACTTGCGCGAGAAGCATGTCGCTGAGCCGAAAGGCTGCCTCGGTCCCGTTCACCTCGACCCAGCGGCCCATCGACGCGTCCTTGTGCCGCCGGGCACCAGCCCAGTCACGGTTCAGATAGGCCAGCACGTCCTCGCGCGTAAGCGACATAGCGTAAGTCTAATACTCGAACAGCCCCAGCAGGTCTTCGCCACGCGTTGGGCGCGGTAGAACAAACCTCACGACGCTGGGTGCTGCCGAGAAAGAAGTGGGGCGTCGGGCACCTGCTACGCGTCATCACCGTGGGTGGGTGCGCGCTCGACCTCGACGTCGAAGCGACGCTCGACCAATGTGGGTGAAACCGGCGGCCCACAGCGCATGTAAGTCAGGCGTTGGCGGCGCGGCGGATGTAGAGCTCGAGCTGTTCGATGACGAACGCCTGCTCGCCGACCACGTCCTTCACCAGGTCGCCCAGCGAGATGATGCCGAGCACGTCACCGCCGTCGGTGACCGGCACGTGGCGCAGCCTCAGGTGCGTCATCAACATCATGCACTCGTTGGTGGTGAGGTCGGCAGGCACGAGGCGCACTTCGCGCACCATGATGTCTTCGACCCGCCGCCCCTCGAGCGAATCGCCCACGGCAACCGCGCGTGCGTAGTCGCGTTCGGACACCAGCCCCACGACCTTGTCGTTCTTGAGCACCAGCAACGCACCAACGCTCCACAACGACATCAGCCGCGCCGCTTCCACGACGGGTGCGTCTGGGCTGACAGAAATCAAATCCTTCAGAGACTTCGCTTCCATGACTTCACGAATGAGCTTCATGCAGCAACCCCCTTGCGAGTTGACTTCACGCTGCTCCCGTTCGCGCGAGGCCCACAAGTGGCCGCACTGGCCTCACGGGCGGGGCGTCACCAGGGCCCTGGCACCAACCGGTAGCGGGTCAGCCGCGCACAGTCCGGACAGCCGGGAGTTCACGCTGCAGCGTCACTGCACCGCGATGGCGAGGGTGACCGGCACCTTCTCGATGAGGCACTTGTCGGCGCTGCACACGCTGAAGGCGACGATGCCGGCGACCTTCGCGGGGCCTGCCTTCTCGGGCGTCACGGCCAGTGAGAATTCCACCTTGCAGGCGTCTTCGGCTTTGTCGGCGCAGGGCGTCTTCGTGCCCGGCGTGAGCGCGACGCGTTCGCCTGCGAACTTCACCGCCTCGAAGCCTTCAGGCTTGAAGGTGACGGGATACTCGGGGTTCACGTGGAAGCCGGGTTTGGCGGTGACGGTGACCGTTGCGTTCGAGTCCTTCCCGGCCGCCCAGGGACCACTCGCCGCGAGGCTCAGCTCGTAGGCCGGACCCTCTTCGGCGACGGGCTTCTTCTCGGGCTTCGGCGCGGGATCCTTCGTGCACGCGGCCAGTGCCAGCGCGAGCAGGCTCAGTTGGCGTATTTGACGGAGCATCCGTAGGCCTTGGTGTCAGGGGTCTTCACCGCGCGGTTGGCCGCGAGGTCATCGATGGCCCCATCGACGTAGTTGACGAGCTTGCCGCCCTGAGGCGAGAGGCCTTCACCGTCGGGTGAGTTGTCGATCGCGCCGCGGTAGGCGACGTTGCCCTTCGGGTCGATCACGAAGAGGTGCGGCGTGTTGGTGGCGCCATACGCCTTGCCCACGGTGCCGGCTTCATCGACGAGTACGGGGTTTTCCATGTTGAAGCCCTTCGCGGCGGCCTTGTTCTTCTCGGCGCCTGCGCCCTGCTTGCCCGCAGCTCCCGAGTTGATGGTCAGCCACACGATGCCCTTCTTCGCCTGACGCTTCGCCGAATCGACCAGCGAGCCCCTGGTATGCGCGGCCTTCACGTAAGGGCACTCAGGGTTGAACCACTCGAGCACCACGGTCTTGCCTTTGAAAAAGGCGAGCGAGACGTCTTTGCCGTCGACGTCCTTGAGCGTGAAGTCGGGAGCGGGCTTGCCGAGTTCCGCACCCGCGAAGGCGGGCACGGCGAGGAGCGTGAGCAGGCAGAGGGTTTTCATGACCGCGGTCTTAACGTCGTCTCAGCCAGGACGCACTTGGGGTGAGAGGGGACCTTGCAACAGGGCTTTTGAGCCCAGGAAAAGCAGGTGTCCGGCGAGCAGCAGGAGCACCAACGCCACCATGCCATTCACCTGCGTCATGCGCGTCGCCGTGGGCAAGAACGCTTCCTTCAGCTGCAACACCAACGAGGTCAGCGTCACCACCGAGACGAACACCGTCGGCGCCAGCGTGTACCAATACTTCTTGCCGAGCCTCTGCAACCATACCGAGACCCCCATCAACGACAGGGCCGCGAGCAGCTGATTGCTGGTGCCGAACAACGTCCAGAAGCTCCTCCAACTTCCCGGCGGGGCGATGAGCAGAAACAACATCGGCGTTCCCACCGTGAGGCCCGTCGCCACCCAGCCGCCCATGCGACTGCTCCACCCGAAGAGCTCCTGCAAGATGTACCGCCCCAGCCGCGTCGACACGTCGAGCGTATCGAACACGAACGTGCTGAACGCCATCGCGCCGAAGGTGATCGCGAACGCGAGGTGCTTCTCTCCGAGCACCACGGCGAAGAACCGGCCCAGGCCAATGCCGTAGATCGTGCCCGCACCTTTGCCCGCCATCTCGGCGTTGCTGATGATCATCACCGTGGAAAGCGCGATGACCGCGACGAAGCCTTCCATCAACATCGCGCCGTAGCCGACCGGATGGCAGTGCGACTCCTTGGCGATCTGCTTGCTGGTGGTGCCGCTGCAGACGAGCCCATGAAACCCGCTGCATGCACCACACGCGATGGTCACGAAGAGAAATGGGAACAATGAGCCCGTGGCGCCCCCCACCGAGAAGCCCTTGAACGCCGGCTGCTGAATCTCGAAGCCGCCGAAGAACAGGCCGACCACGCCGACGCCGATGGCCAGGTACAACACGAAGCCTCCCAGGTACCCGCGCGGTTGCAGCAGCAGCCACACCGGCGTCAGTGAGGCCACGAAGCAGTAGCCCAGAATCAGCAGCCCCCAGGTCGTCGGCCCCAGCACCAGTACGGTGGACAGCTTGGTGCCCAGCCACACCATCACCAGCGTCAGCGGCACGAAGATGAGCGTCTGCAGCCACAGCTTCGGTTTCAGGTACTTCTCCACCAGCCCCATCACCAGCGCCAGCAGCAGGTAGAGCATCGACGCCGCTGCCACTGCGCCGCCTGGGTGGAAGTCGAAGGTGAGGCCCGCAAGCTCAGGGTCGCCCTGCACGAAGGTCGACGAGGTGACGTCGGTGAACGCGACGATCACATAGATGAGCGCGACCCAGATGAAGATGAGCATCGCGGTGCCTGCGCGAGGCCCCAGCTGCAGCTTCACCACCTCGGCGATCGACTTCGCGTCGTGGCGCACCGAGGCGACCAGCGTTGAGAGATCGTGCACCGCTCCGATGAAGACGACGCCGATGCTGATCCACACCAGCGCGGGCAACCAACCAAACTGCTGCGCCGCCAGAATCGGCCCCGCGATGGGCCCTGCTGCGGCGATGGCCGAGAAATGCTGCCCCAGCAGGTAAAAGGGCCGCGTGGGCACGAAGTCCACCCCGTCGGAGTGGCGCGTGGCAGGCGTCGCCGTGCCGTCGTCGAGCGCATACTGCCGGGCCACGAAGCCGCCGTAGAAGCGGTAGCCGAAGAACAGCCCCACCAACATCACCGAGGCGATCAGCGGGAGCGACATGGCCCGCTTACTTCGTCGGGCGGTTCATTCCATCGGCCATCGTCTTCTGCGCGTAGTCCCGGGGCAGCTCGAACTTCTCTGCCGGGAGCGCCGCGCGGGAGATCGACTTCACCGTGGTCTCCACCGTCACCACGCCATCCGCGTTCATGTGCGAGCGGAACACGGGAAAACCCGGTGCACCGTCAGCCGAGTCGAAGCCCTGCGACATCGGGCCGCCCGGCGTGGTGGGCATCACCTTGACCATGATCGACTTGAACTCATCGGCGGTGATGCCGACGTCCTTCCAGGTGGCGAAGCAGCCCTCACCCGCGGCCTGGCCCTCACGCTTGATCGTGTAGTCCTGGCACGAGAAGCCGTTGACCTTGCGCGCGGGGATCTTCTTCTTGTCGTAGACGTAGACGACGGGCTTGCCCTCGGCCTGGTTGAGCAGGCCTTG
>JAYTAT010000082.1:0-5561 GCA_043737315.1 Archangium sp. | reverse complement strand
TCGCGGTCGACCCGCAGACCACCGACGCCGAAGAGAAGCAAAACGTCTTCGAGGCGATCTGCGATCTCGAAAAAGACGCCGTTCCCCCGGTCAAAGCGTTCCTCACCCGCAGTGACGCCGCCTCGAGCTGGGCCCTCAAGATCCTCGACTCGGTGCTCAACCCAGACGAGGTGATGGCGGTGGTCACCGACGAGTTGCAGCGGCTCGGCGCCAACTACACCCGCGATCCCGAGAAGAAAGAGGTGCTCATTCGCTTCCTCGAGGGGAAGCAGGACGATCGTGTGGGGCCGGTGCTGGTGCCTTTTCTCCACGACATGTCGGACGACGTGAAGATGGCGGCGCTCAAGACGCTCGCGAGCCTGAAGTACGAGCCAGCGCGCGAGCCGCTCCTGACGCTGCTGACCACGGAAGAGACGGCCAAACGTGTGCAGACCGCCTGTTTCGCCACGCTGATCGAGACCGGTTTTACGGTGCAGGGCTTCCGCGAGAAAGTGGAAGCGAAACTCCCCGAGGGCACGATCGTCGACAAGGCGGGCGTGGTGAAAAAGCGCGGCAGCTGAGTTTCTGCCGGGGCTAAGGTCGGGGGATGATGCACGCCGGATGGTGGCTGATCCCCACGGCTGTCCTTGCTCTTGGATGCCCGGCCCCCGTTCCAGCGGTGGATGCAGGTGTCGACGCGGGCAGCGAATTGTTCGCGATCGAGGTGTGTTCGCGCATCGCCACAGCCAAGTGTGAGCTCAAGCTGCGCTGCTACCCCGCGTTCACCCGGCTGAGCCGCACCGAGTGTGTCGACCAGACGCAGGCGTCGTGTCTGGCCGAGTACGAGATCCTGTCCGCCTCCTTCGAAGCCAGGAAGATCTCATTCGACGCAGCCCAGCTCAGGGCCTGTGAACAGCGGCTGACCTCGAGCGCCTGCCCGCCGTCATTCCCGCCTGACTATCCCCTCGACGTGGTGCAGCCGTTCGATGACTGCGGGCTGCAGACGGGCCTGGTGAAGGGAACGCTGACCTCGAACGAGCGGTGCGATCACCCGGTCGAGTGCATCAAGGGCACCTTCTGCGTGAAGGACACCAGCTCGTGCCGAGGCACCTGCGTCACCCTGAGCCAGCTCAACGAGCCCTGCGGCATCGGCTGCGCGCCCGGCCTGCGGTGCGACGGCACACGGTGCACGTACTTGAAGACCCTCGACGAGGGCTGCACCACGAGCGCCGAGTGTGAGCCCGATCTGATCTGCCTGGGCAGCTGCCGGCCCCGCCGCAGGCTGGCAGAGAGCTGCAAGGTCGACCTCGCACGTCTGAGCCCTTGTGAGCCGGGGCTCGCGTGCGACGTGGTGCCCTTCGTCGACGGCATCGAAGGCACCTGCATCGTGCCGCGCGGTGAATCGGCCGACTGCAGGTTCCACTGGAGCTGCCGCGCCGGCCTGGTCTGCGCCGACCTGAACTGGGCCCTCTTTCCCGCCTCAGCACCTGCGCCGGGCTCGTGCCGCGCCCCCGATGGTGAGCAGTTCAGCTGCCCTCAGACCGCCTACGCCGCCTTCGTGGGCGATCAGTGCGCGCCGGGCCTGTCGTGCCGCGACACCACCAATCAGTGCAGCACGCTTCCTGAGCGGGGCCAGTCGTGTACGCCCTCGAAGCAGAACTGCTCTGGCTTTCAGGTCTACTGCAAGCCGTCGGGGTCGGGCGACGTGGGGGTGTGCGCAGGGCCGGCGAATGAAGGCGAGACCTGCGCAGTCCGGGTCGATGCGTCCCGAACCGTTGCCATTCCCTGCGCTTTGGGCTTCTGTGAAAAGGAAGTCACCCTGCAGTGCCGGGCCGCTTCGTTGAGGATGGGTAGCATCTGTAAGGAAGATGGTCAGTGCCTCGATGGCCGCTGTATTCCCCAGCCCGACATGACGCTGCGCTGCGCCCCGCCCTGCTGATGTCACTGAATCGGTCTGGCCGGCGTTGAAGTGCTGAAGCACCACCCTTTTTCGTTCAATTTCGATTTCGGAGGCCTCGTGAGCACCCTTTCTTCGACGCTGGATTCAGTGACCGTCTACCGCGAGGGCGCCATCTGCAGGCGCGTCGCGAAGCTCGGAGGCGGGCCCGATCGCCAGCTGCGGTTCGGCGGCCTTCCGTTGTCGCTGGAGCCCGGATCCTTGAGGGCGCGGGTGCAGGTGGGCTCGGGCCGCGTGGTCGACGTGCGGCCGCAGTTCGACGTCGAGCTGGCAGAAGAGGTCGACGTACCGGCGGAACAACGGGCCTGGGAAGAAGCGAGAGCGAAGCTCGCCTTGCTCGAGCTGGTGCGGCAGCGCATCAACAAAGAGATTGGGGAGTTGCAGTCGCTGCGGCCCTCGTTCCTCGAGCACAAACGTGGAGAACCACCCCGCCCCGCCCCCGTCGAGGCGATGCTGGCGCTGGGTGACTTCACCGAGAACGAGCTGACCACCCGCCTCGAACGAAGGCGGGCACTCGATCAGGAGATCCTCGATGCCGAGCAGGAGCAGCAGCTCAGGCAACGGCGCATGCAGGAAGCGTCGAGCGCGAAACGCGCAGAGCGGGCCCGGCTTTCACGGGTCGCGGTGGTCACCCTGGCGGAAGCCCCGGCAGAGCCGTTCGAGCTCGAGCTCGAGTACCGCGTGCCCGGCGCGCGCTGGGTGCCCAGTTATTCGCTCACCCTCGAGCGGGGGCTGACCAACGGCGCGCTGCAGATGCGCGCGTCGGTGGCGCAGAACACCGGTGAAGACTGGAACGACGTGCGCGTGTCGTTGAGCACCGCCTCGAGTTCGCGGCGCGCCGACATGCCCGAACTCAAGTCGCTCAAGATCGGAAGACGGCAGGAGGCCCCGGCACGTTCGGGGTGGCGCGAGCCGCCCCCGGGCCTCGAGGCGTTGTTCGAGGGCTACGACGGCGCGATGGCGGGAACCCGGGCACCGCCGAAACCCGCGGCGACTCCGGCATCCGTGTCGGTTCCTCAAGCGCAGCCGGTCATGTCGAAGAAGGTAAAGGCGCGTGTTGGTGATTCGCCGTCGGAGCGTCCGCCGCCTCCGAGGGCGCCTTCGGGCAGGGCGACCGGTTCGTTCTCGGCCATGGCCGCCTCATCGGCGCCCCCAATGGGGTCTGGCAGCTTGCGCAGGTCTTTGGCCCCCGCGGCCGTTGCAGGGCCCAAGGGTGGTGGTGGTTTGGGTGGGGTGATGAGCGACGAGATGGTGGACGACGTGGAGTCGATGGCCGACGAGGACGGAGCCGCTCCGGGTGCCGACTTCGAGGTACCAGAGCCTTCACCGGACCTGCCCGCGGCCGGACTGGCGGCGAGCTTCGGCGACTACTCGCGGCTGGCGATGGGCGCGCCCGAGAACCCGGGCAGCCGCGGCAAGCTCACCAACGCCTCCGAGTGGGACTTCGCCTTCGTGGCGGGCGTCTCGGTGCAGATCGACGTGGTGGTGGCGATCGTGAGACGGGCCCAGCGCGCCGCCAACGAGGTGGAGAACCTCTCGCTGCCCGCCTTGTGCAACCCCGTGACGTCGGTGAAGTCGTTCGACTACCTCTACGAGGGCGGTGTGCGGCTCGACGTGCCGTCGACCGGCAAGTGGGTGCTCGTGCCGGTGATGTCGTGCGCGGTCGGCCTCACGCCCGAGTACGTGTGCGTTCCATCGGTGGAGCCGAAGGTCTACCGCACCCTCACCATCGCCAACCGCAGCATGCACGCGTTGTTGCCGGGGCCCGTCGACGTGACGGCGGGTGACGAGTTCCTCATGACGACGTCGCTGCCCGCCATTGGTCCGGGCGCGGAACAGTCGCACCGTCTGGGGCTGGGCGTCGAAGAGGCGATCAAGGTCGCGCGGAAGACCCAATACAAGGAGACCACGGGCGGCTTCCTCGGTGGCTCGACCGTGTTGCCGCATGACGTCGAGATCGAGCTCAACAACCGGCTCGCCGCGCCGGCGCTGATCGAAGTGCGGGAGCGCGTGCCGACGGTCGACGCTGAAGAGAAGGATCTCAAGGTGGAAGAGCTCGCGTCCACCCCGCCCTGGGAGAAGGTCGAAGGCCCCGTCGATGGGGTGATCGTCAAAGGCGCGAGGAGGTGGCGTGTGACGGTGCCGCCGGGAGCCAGCCTGAAGCTGACCGCGCAGTTCGCCATTCGCATGCCGGCCGACAAGATGCTCGTCGGCGGAAACCGGAGGAACTGATCATGAGCGCACTTCCCGTGAAGAAGGTCGTCGTGATGGAAGACCGGGCGCAGGTCGAACGCCGTGGCACCGTCGCGTTGTCGGGTGTGACCAGGTTGGTGATCGAAGGCCTGCCGATGGTGGCGGTCGATCGTTCGCTCAAGCTCGAAGTGAAGGGGGGCACGCTGATCGACGCGAAGTTCGAGCGGCGGTGGAAGGAGCAGCCCCAAGGCGGGCTTCCAGCCGATGCGAGCGCGCTGCGGACACGGGTCAAGACGCTCGAGTTGAAGAAGCAGGCGCAAGGTGACGCGGTGTCGCGGCTCGAGGCGCGGGCCGAGGTGTACGAGGCAGCGCGGGCCGATCTGCTGCGGGCGATCTCTCAACTGGCGGGCTTCGGCAGCACCGACCTCGCGCAGTGGAAGTCGCAGCTCACTGCGCTGTCAGAAAAAGAGGCCGCGCTCGACGAAGATCGCCGGCTGGCCCGGCAGGCGTTGGCGTTCACCGAGCTTCGCCATGTCGAAGCCCGTGGGGCCCTGGGCGCCGCTGAAGAACCCGTTCGCCAAATGGAGTGCGTGCTGGCGCTGACCATCGAAGGCAGCGGAGAGGCGCAAGTCAGAGCCAGCTACCTGGTGCCCTGCGCGGTGTGGCGGCCGGCGTACCGGGCCACGTTGGCGGACGAGCATGTGCGGGTCGAAGCCGAGGCGGTGGTGTGGCAGCGCACCGGTGAAGAGTGGAAAGAGGTCGAGCTTTTATTTTCCACCGCGCGGCCGACGCTGGGCACGGCGCCCCCGAGTCTGATGGAAGATCGGCTCTATTCGCGCCCCCGGCAGGACATCGAGAAGCGCGTGGTCGATGTGTCGATTCGCGAAGAGGTGATTCAAGCTGCGGGCGAGACGACGGGAGCGGCCGAGATGCCGGGCCTCGATGACGGCGGCGAGACGCGCATGCTGCAGGCGGCGGGTGCGACCACCATTCGCAGCGATGGGCAGCCGCACCGGGTCGCGCTGTTCACCTTTCAGGCGAAGGCGGTGGTCGAGCGCGTGTGCCCCGCTGAGCTGTCGAGCCTGGTGTTCGTGATGTCGCGGTTCTCGAACTCGAGTGGGCAGGTGCTGCTCGCGGGCCCAGTCGATCTGATTCGTGACTCGGGCCTGGTGGGGCGCGCGCAGCTGAAGTTCGCAGCCCCTGGTGAGACGGTGAAGCTGTCGTTCGGCAATGAAGATGGTCTTCAGGTCATCCGCGACATGGAGGAAAAGATCGAAGAGGCGCGGCTCACCGGGCGGCGCACCACCACGAAGAAGGTGCAGCTGCACGTCTCGAACACCAGAACGCAGCCGGTGCGGTTGATCATCGAAGAGCGGGTGCCGGTCTCTGAAGTGAAAGAGGTCGAGGTCAACGTGCTGACGAAGGAGTCAAA
>JAYTAT010000081.1:0-5566 GCA_043737315.1 Archangium sp. | reverse complement strand
CCAGCCGGTCGCGGTGGCGGCGATCCGCGCGAGGGTGAAGTACGCGCTGGCGAAGTACGACGCCGCGCTGCAGGCGCTGGAGCCCAGCATCAAGGCGTCACCCGACAACTTCGAGCTCCTCAAGATGAAGCTGCGCGTTCTGCTCGCGCAGGGCCGCACGAACGAGGCTGACCAGGTCGCCCGCCAGATGCTGCAGGTCTCTCCCACGTCAGCTGCGGCGATGGCCGAACGCGCGCGCACGCTGGCGGCGTCGTACGAGTTCGACGAAGCCGAGCAGGTGCTGGCCGATGCGACGGCACGCAAGCCCGGTGAGTTCGATGCGCAGCGGGTGGAGCTGCTGGCGATGCGTGGCGAGTACGACGCTGCACGCGAGCTGCTGCGCTCGGTGACGCTCGAGCCTTCACTGGGTGCGCTGCTGCGCTGCTACGTCGAGGTGAGCGATGGCCAGTTCACCGCGGCCCAGCAGCAGTGCTCCGCGGTGGCCGAGACCGATCCCAACGGCCGTGAGCTGCGCGCTGTGATGGCTGCCGCCCAGAATGACTGCGCCGGGGCGCGAACGATGCTGACGAACATGCCTCAGACGCGGCTGGTGATGCAGATCGAGGTGAGCTGCCTCATCAAGGAACAGCGCTGGGAAAAGGCGCAGACGCTGCTCGACACGCTGTTCGAGCCCGACCTGAACGAGCCCGAGACGCAGTTGTTCGAACGTGCGCTCGCCTTCAGTCGCGACGGCGAGCGCCCTTTGCTGCAGGGGCATCAGGCTCAAGCGGCGCGTTCGCTGGTGTGGCAGCTGCTGCCGGGGCCGTTCAAGGAAGCGGTGCGCGCTTCAAAGGAGTGAGCCGACGTCGGGGTATCGCCCCCCCACTTGCTCAGGGCGGGAGTAAGAGCCGGTCATGAGCGGATACGATTTTTCCTGCGCAGCCCTCGCCGTGAGTGAAGGGGTCGCCGAGGTCACGCTGACCGCGACCGGCAAGGGCCAACGCATGGGCCCGGACTATTGGGCACAGTTCCCCACGCTGTTCGAGCAGCTCGACGCGGATGAAGCGGTGCGGGTGGTGTTGCTGCGCACGGCCTCCGAACACTTCAGCTTCGGGCTCGATCTCGTCGCGATGGGCACAGAGCTCGCCGATTTCACCGCACCTGATGCGCGCGCGGTGTTGCGCAGCCGGTTTCTCGCGCTGGTCAAGAAGATGCAGCGCACGCACAACGCGGTGGCGGCGTGCCGCAAGCCGGTCATCGCCGCGGTGCAGGGGTGGTGCATCGGCGGCGGGGTCGATCTGATCACCGCCTGCGACATTCGCCTCGCCTCGCAAGACGCGAAGTTCTCGGTGCGCGAGGTGAAGCTGGCCATCGTTCCCGACGTGGGCACGCTCGCCCGGCTGCCGGCGCTCATCGGTCAAGGCGCGACCCGCGAGCTCTCGTTCAGCGGCGATGACTTCAGCGCGAAGCGCGCGTTCGACCTCGGCCTCGTCAGCGAGGTGTTCGACACCCCTGCCACCTTGCTGGCCGGCGCGCGGGCCCTCGCTGTGCGGATCGCGAAGAACCCGCCGTTGACCGTGCAGGGCATCAAGCAGGTGCTCAACTTCTCCAGTGAGCGTGAAGCGGCGCTGAGCCTCGATGCGGTGGCGTTGTGGAACGCGGCGTTCTTCCCGAGCGAAGATCTGCAGGAGGCCATCGGCGCGTTCATGGAAAAACGCGAGCCGGTGTTCAAAGGCCGATGACTCCGCGGGGCAGAAACGGTGTGTTGGTGGCGGCCTTCGCCTTGATCGCCTGCGGGCCGATGCAAGGGGCAGAAGCCGACGCGGGTGAGCCAGGCGACGCGGGGCTCATCACCGATGCAGGCTTCATCGATGCAGGCTTTATCGATGCGGGTGTCACCGATGCAGGTCCCGTCGATGCGGGAACGCCTGACGCAGGTGCGCCCGTGCTCTGCAATGTCGGTCAGCTTCCTGGAACGTGCCTGGACGTGAGCGAGTGCACCGGCACGCGCAGCCCGACTGCGGGGCTCTGTCGGGGCCCAGGCTCGGTGCAGTGCTGCACGCCGCGCTACGCCAACAGCTGCAACCCCAACCTCGACGTGCAGCCGAATCTCGGGCTCACCTCGTCTCCGGGAAGCGGAGGGTGCGCACTGCCCGGCATGGTGCGGGTTTCGACCTTCTGCATCGATCAATACGAAGGCTCACTGCTCGAGGTGCTCGACGGCGGTGTGACGCGCTTGTGGTCGCCGTACGTGAACCCGGGCACGCGCGTGTTGCGCGCCCAGTCGGTGCAAGGCGCGGTGCCGCAGGGCTCCATCACACAGCTGCAAGCGGCGGCTGCGTGTTCAGGCGCAGGCAAGCGGTTGTGCACCGATGCCGAGTGGCTGCGCGCCTGCCGCGGATCGACCAACACCACATACCCGTATGGCAACGCCCGTCAGCCCGGCGTGTGCAACGACGCGCGCAGCGTGCACCCGGCGGTCGAGCTGTATGGAACGAGCGCCAGCTGGATCTACAGCCACATCGACAGCCCCTGCCTCAATCAGCTGCAGCCCGGCCTCGATCGCAGCGGCGTGAACACGGGCTGCGTGAGTGAGGATCAGGTGTTCGACCTGATGGGCAATCTTCACGAATGGACCGCGGATCCGAACGGCACGTTCCGCGGCGGCTTCTACGTGGACACCGTGATCAACGGAAACGGCTGCCTGTACGCGACGACGGCGCACACGGTCACGCATTGGGACTATTCGACCGGCTTCCGCTGCTGCGCCAACCCCTGATGAATCTGCGAGCGGAGTTCCCCGGCCTGCGTGGCAACGAAGGGGGCGCGTTACGGAACTCGCAATCGACGATGAAAATCGCGACCCCTCGTGCGGAAAGTGGTGGGCGGTGACGTCGATTGCCTGATGCGTAACAAAAGGCCCTGCGACCTGGGTCAGCTGAACATCGAAGCCAGAAGTCGAGAGGCCTTTTCGCGACGAGAACCGCCTCCATGACCTTCGAAACCACGCGCTTCAAGGCCACGCCGCCCCCAATGCGAAAAGAAGGGAACCCGCCCCTACCTCACCGGAAACGGATTGCGTTCGGTGAACTGAGCCTGATGCCAATACGGATACGTCATCGGCACCGAGCTCGCCGCCTCGAGCTTCGCGACCTGATCAGCCGTCAACGACCAACCCACTGCCCCCAGGTTCGCGCGCAACTGCTCTTCATGACGCGCGCCCATGATGACGGTCGATACACCCGGCCGGTTGACGACCCAGTTGAGCGCGATCTGCGCGACGGTCTTGCCGGTCTCCTTCGCCACTTCATCGAGCGCATCGACCACGCGAAAGAGCAGCTCATCAGGGACCTGCGGCCCACCGCTCGCCGTCACCTTGTTCTGCAGGCGCGTGACCTCGGGCATCGGCTGACCGCGGCGCAGCTTGCCCCCCAGCCGGCCCCAACCCAGCGGGCTCCACACCACGGTGCCGACGCGTTGATCGAGGCCGAGCGGCATGAGTTCCCACTCGAACTCGCGGCCGACCAGTGAGTAGTAGGCCTGGTGCGCGACGTAGCGCTCGTACCCACGCGCTTCAGACACCGCGAGTGACTTCATCAGGTGCCAGCCCGAGAAGTTCGAGCAGCCCAGGTAGCGAATCTTTCCCGAGCGCACGAGACCGTCGAGCGTCGAGAGCACCTCTTCGACCGGCGTGAGCGCGTCGAACCCGTGGAGCTGAAAGAGATCGATGTAGTCGGTGCCGAGACGCACGAGCGCCTTGTCGACGCTCTCGAGCAGGTGATGGCGTGAGCTGCCGGTGTCATTGGGCCCCTTGCCCGAGCGGAAGGTCGCCTTGGTCGAGATAAGCGCCTGGTGCCTGCGACCGGCCAGCGCCTTGCCGAGCAGCTCTTCAGCGAGCCCGCCAGAATAGATGTCGGCCGAGTCGAACATCGTGACGCCGGCCTCGAGGCAGAGGTCGACCATGCGGGTGGCCTCCTTCGCGTCGGCGCTGCCAAAGCCTTTGAAGAAGTCGTTCGACCCACCGAAGGTGCCGGTGCCGAGCGAGAGAACGGGGACCTTCAAACCAGATGCGCCGAGCAGTCGATGTTCCATGGGGCGAGCGCTGTAACGTCACGCGAGGTGTGTTGCTGGGAGAACCGTTCTCCTCTTTTCGGTACAACCCCACCCGTGATCAGCCTCAGAGAGTGGGAGCGCGGCGGTACGTTCACCACCCTCCATGGACACCGCCTTTTCTGCCGTGAAGGCGGCGTGGTCTCGCGGCCCGCGCTCGTGCTCCTGCACGGCTTCCCCACCTCCTCGTGGGACTTCGAGGCGATCTGGGCGCAGCTCACCGAGCACTACCAGGTCATCACGCTCGATCTCGTCGGCTCGGGCTTCTCCGACAAACCCACCCACTTCAGCTACGCCATCCGGGAGCAGGCTGAGCTGGTCGAGCTGAGGCTGCGCGAGCTGGGCGTCACCGGGTACCACCTGCTCGCCCACGACTACGGCGATACCGTCGCGCAAGAGTTGCTCGCCCGCGACACGCCGAACCCCAGGCTGCGCAGTGTGTGCTTTCTCAACGGCGGCCTCTTTCCCGAGACGCACCGCGCGCTCACCATTCAGAAGCTGCTGCTCTCGCCGCTGGGCAGGTTCATCGCACGCCTCACCAACCGCGCACGTTTCGAGCAAAGCCTGCGCATGGTCTTCGGCCCGCGCACCCCGCCATCACCCGAGTTTCTCGAAGGTCACTGGGCGCTGCTCGAGCGGGCTGGTGGCTTGCGGGTGATGCCCCAGCTGCTGACCTACATTCCGCAACGGGTGACCTACCGCGAGCGCTGGGTCGGTGCGATGCAGCACACGCGCGTTCCCCTCAAGCTCATCGATGGGGCAGCCGATCGCATTTCCGGCAGCCACATGGCCGCGCGGTACCGCGAAGTGGTGCCATCGGCAGACGTGACGCTGCTCGAAAGCATCGGGCACTATCCACAGGTGGAAGCGCCACAAGCCGTGTTGGAGGCGTACCTCCAGTTTCGCCGGGTTGCGACTTAAGCGCCGCGCTTCTTGGCGGCCCGCATCGCGGCGTCGTACGCCGTCATGCCCGAGCCGTCAGAGGACCACGCGTCGGCAGCAAAACCACCATCGCGCCAGTCGCCCAGCTTGACCCAACCACCGAGCTTGCCGGGGTACCAACCAGAGACGGCGGCCACCTTATTCGAGCAGGCGACGGCGTCCCAGGTCAGGGGCTGGCCAGACTCGGAGTGAATCAGCGTAATCGGCTGCATCTCGCCGGTCAGCGCGAGGGTCTGCATGCCCATCACACCATCCACGGTCAAAGGAATGATCACGAGGCCGGGGGTCTGGTGGCCCACAGGTGCGAGCACGGTCGCCTCCTGAGTCGAGGAGGGGGGTGCGGACTGCGAATCACTGTGCGTCAAAGTCTCGGGTTGGGTCATGTGATGGAGTACCCGTATGGGCTTGTGGGCCAGCGGTCAAGGTGGGGTCGAGCCCCACCCTGAAAACGTAACGGCTCAGGGGCTTCGGCGGCGGAACCAGAGCAGCACCGCGAACAGGAGAAACGGGGGGGCTGAGGAGCATCCACACCCCG
>JAYTAT010000080.1:0-2196 GCA_043737315.1 Archangium sp. | reverse complement strand
CCGCAGCCCGACGAGTTGCCGATGATGGTGACGCTGCCTCCATCGGGCATCACCACAGGGCCGCCATCATTCGAGCTCACCCCTGCGTCGCTGTTCATCATTCCGGCATCCACCCCCGCATCGCTCACCGTGACCGTGCCGTTGCACGCGATGCCGTTGAGCGCTTCTTCGACGATCACGCTGGTGGCCGTCAGGGTGCCGCCCGTCTCGATGCGAAGGCCCGCCCAGCTGCCCGCCGTGCTCCCCGCCGAAGTAAACGTCACTGTGGAACCGGTGGATCCGTTCACGGCCAGCGTGCCGAGCACGATGATCTCGATGCGCGCGCTGTTGTTGCCCAGGTTGGCGGCGTCGGTCAGGTTGGCCGTGATGACCGCGCCGGGCGACACGGTGACGGTCACGCCGGGCTCGATTCGCACGTCTCGGTCCAGCACCACCGAGCCTGACCAGGTCGTATTGCTGCTGATGCTCTGAGCCGCCGCCGAGGTGCCCAGGAAGACAGCGATGAGGGGGAGCAGCCGGAGCGCGCGCATCATGGCCGGTGAACACCCCAGCGCCGTCCCATGTGCAGAACTTCAGGGCAGATATGCGAAGGTCTGCATCTATGCGGAGCGCAACCTAGATGGCCAGTTTGGGACACGTTGCGATGGGCTTCGCGGTCGCCCGCTCACACGAAGGCCGCTTCAACTGGAAGGCCGCGGTCGCCTTCTCGACCTTTTCCCTGGTTCCTGATCTCGACGTGATCGCCTTTCGTTTCGGCATTCCGTACGCGGCGCAGTTCGGTCACCGCGGCGCGACGCACTCCATCGCCTTCGCGCTCTTGATGGGACTCGCCGCCTGGCTGCTCACCCGTTCGCGAAAGAGCGCCCTCGCAATCGCTTTCGTGGTGCTCAGTCACCCGCTGCTCGACATGCTCACCGATGGGGGTCTGGGTGTGGCGCTGTTCTGGCCTTTCAGCGTCGAGCGTCACTTCTTCCCCTGGAGGCCGCTGCCCGTGGCCCCGCTGGGTACCGGAATGGTGTCGTGGCGAGGCGCCCGTGTGCTGCTCATCGAATTCGTCGCGTTTCTTCCGCTGTGGATCTACGCGTTCACCAAACGCAAAGTACCGGGCCCAGCATGACGTGCCCCGCGTGTGAGCTCGACCCCTCTCGAACCCTGCTTCGCCGCGATGGCTTCGTGCTGCACGCGGTCAATCAACCGACTCCGGTCGCGGGGTGGTTGGTGCTCACGAGCGAACGTCACGCGCGCGCCTGGTACGACCTCACGGCAGAAGAGTCGGCCGCGTTGGGTCCTTTCGCCAGAGTGGTGATGCAAGCGCAGCTCTCGGTGTTGAAGGCCGAGCACGTGTACGCGTTCGCGGTCGGCGACGTGCTGCAGCACTTTCATCTGCACCTGGTTCCACGGTTTGCCCTCACGCCTTCGCACCACCGGGGCCGTGCCGTGTTCGATGCACCCGCCTCCGAGGCGATCAGCGCAGCCGAAGTCGAGGCCGCGGCGCTCGCTGTGAAAGGTGCCTTGTGAAGACCGGTGTCTTCGGAGCCACTGGCGCCGTCGACGAACGGAGACTCGTCAGCGGCACCAGGCGGACTTCGCCAGCTCTGCCGCCCGTTCGCGGTCACGCCTGGCCTCAGCCGCCTTGCCCTGGCTCTCGAGCAAGGCCGCCCTCCGATCGAACGCCACCTTCACCAGGGCGTGACGAGGCCCTGCTGCTGTCGCAAGGGAAGTCAACGTGTCCGCCCACGCCCCCAGAGCGCGGGTGGGATCTTTTTGCCCGAGGGCGGTGTTGAACGCGATGACCGCTTCGTCAAAGGGCTCTGGGACAAGGCGCCTCTCGCGAAGCGCCAGGCCACGGGCGTCGAGTTCAGCTGCATGAACCACGTTTCCCTCGAGGCGCTCGAGCAGTTCGAGGAACTCGAGTGCACTGCTGAGCGAGGGATCAACACCTCCATCGACCGGCCTGAGGACTTCCTCGACCACCAAGGACAGCGTCGACCGGGCGTGGTCGAAATTCCCCGCGGCCGTGTCCAGCTGGGCCGAGAGGAAGCGGTCACGGACTGAGCCGGTCAGGCTCGCGCGGGTGGCAGCGCAGGTGTCCTGCTCGGCGAGCGCTCGGGTCAACCGGCTCAGTGCAGCCGGGTACCTGCTGTCTGACTCGCTCGCGAGCAGTTTGCGCGCGCGTCGTTCACCTTCTGCGAAGCG
>JAYTAT010000079.1:0-13472 GCA_043737315.1 Archangium sp. | reverse complement strand
TGTCAGTCGGTGTCGATCGTTTCGAAGACGCCTACTACGCGCTGGTCGAGCCGATGGTCGATTTGCGGCTGTTCGACGCGAAGCTGGGCATCGGCATCGGCGTGCCGCTGCGCATCGAGATCGTCAACTTCGCGAACAACCCGCAGACGCATCAGCCGTACTTGCTCGAGCGCATCGGCCGCCTGCGCGTGGAGGACTACGACACCTTCCACGACTTCGGCCGCATCCTCAAATACGTCACGTACGGGCGGAAGGAAGACCAGATCTACATCAGCGCAGGTCAGCGCTACGCCTCGTCGATAGGTCACGGCGCGATCACCCGCCGCTACTCACCGAGCATCAACATCGACTACCCGCGCGCCTCTGCGCAGGTCGACATGTACAACGACTACGGCGGCTTCGAGCTGATGACCAACGACCTTCTCGAGTGGAACCAGCTCTCGGGCCTGGCGTTCTTCAAGCCGCTCTCGTTCTTCAAGCCGCAGAACCTGATGGCGAAGACCTTTTCCATCGGCGTGACCGGCGGTCTTGACTGGCGTGCGCCGTTTCAGCTCTCGAACGACGCGTCGCGGTCGCGCGTGGCTGCCGATGGGCGGCCGCTCACCACCTCGTTCAAGCCCGCGGGCCTGATCGGCTTCGACGCCGAGATGAAAATCGTGAAGACCGAGAACGTCGATCTCAAGCCCTACCTCGACTACTCGATGCTCATCGGAGGCGAGGGCGGCTTCACGGCGGGCCTGCTCGGCCGCTTCAACGTGGCGGCCAAAGAAATCATCCACGCGTTTCGGCTGGTGGTCGAGGCGCGTTTCCTCGGCAACAAGTACGCGCCCAGCTATTTCGACACGTTCTACGAGGTCGACCGGTTCGCGTACTTGAACCGCGACTACCGCACGGACACCTCGGTGGGGCCGGGCAACTACATCCCCAAGCAGCGCTACATTCTGGAGAACGGGTTGAAGGACCGTTTCGGCTACTACGTGGAAGGCAGCTGGGGCGTGCGTAACGTGGTGGGGCTGACGCTGGCGGTCGAAGGCAACAGCGCGTCACCCGCGGTGAACTTCGTGGCGCACGTCGAGGTGCCGGTCTTGAGTTTCGTGCAGGTGTTCGGCAGCTATTACCTGCGCGGCGTCGAGTCGTGGACCGAGCTGGGAACGCCCAACGGCAACAAGGTGATCGGGTTGTTCGGTGACAAGTCGATCGCGTTTGCAGGGGCGCGGTTGAAGATCCTCCCGTTCTTGTTTCTCAATGGGCGCGTGTACAAGACGTTCCGGGTGAACGCGGATCTGGGGCGCTTCGACAACCAATTCGGCTTCGCCGTCGATCTCGAGGTGGGCTACGAGTTCCGCAAGACGGAAGCCGCGCCGCCGCCGGCCGCGATGGGCAACGCCGCGATGCGCTGACCGCTGGCCTGGGAAAGACCGCTTTTCGCCCAAGCGTCGATCAAGAACGCGCAGACGAGCCCGACACCCGCGACCAATCGCACCTCGCTCAGCGCGATGCAGACGCCCCGCGCGCCTCGGCCAGCCGCTCGACCGGCCCCGTCGCAGCCCACGCGCCGGCGAGCACGACGAGCACGAGCCCCGCAGCGCTGGTGAAGCCGAAGGGCTCTCCAAGCACGGCCACGCCCAGCAACGCAGCGGTCAGCGGCTCGAGATACGTGAACAGGCCGACCAGCTGCGCCTCGATGCGCTGCAGGCTCAGGTTGAAGAGCCACGCTGCGAAGAGCCCGTTGACCAGGCAACCGAACATCACGATGGCAAGGCCGCGGTCGGCGACGGTGGGAATGACGGTACGCCCGAAGAGCAACACCATCACCAGCGCCGAGATCGCGGAGTGCAGCGCCATCACCGCGATGGGGGTGAAAGACCTGGTCGCGCGCCGGCTGCCGAGCACCACGACTGCGTAGAAGACCGCGCTGCCTGCGCCGAGGCCTGCGGTGGTGGCCCAGCCAGCGGTCGTGCTGCCATGACTGAGCACGAGGCCCAGGCCCAGCAGCACCACCGGGCTTGCCCAGAGTGCGCGAGGGGACCCCCGTTCATCGAGCACGAAGGGCGCGCAGATCGCGACGAGGGTGGGGGCGAGGTAGTGCGAAAGCACGGCGACCACGATGGGGCCGCGCTCCAGTGCCTGGAAGTAGAGGAGCATGTTGCCGGCGTCGGCGAGGCCGATGAGCACCAGCGCAATCGCAGCGCCGCGATCTGCGAAGGCGGCACGTCGGAAGACGAACGGAGCGGGCAGGGCCATCATCACCAGCGCGAGGAAACCGATGCTCACGCCGGTCGGCCCTCCTGCGCGCGTGTAGAGCGGCCAGGTGCCCCACAGGCTCGCCGCGAGGGCGATGAACGCGATTCCCGTGCCCCTCTTCGTCACGGGGCGCCCCGTACCGTTCCTCGCGAAGACAGTCGAGTGGACCGAAAGGCGTCTCGAGAAAGGCGGTGGTTTGAGGGGCGGCATTTGCTCGTGACGGTCGAGGCCTCTCACGTCGTGGCGAAGACCTTCATGTCCATCAGCCGGGCGCCTTCCTTTGCTGAGGACTGTGAATCTCAACGCCACGAAGTGAACGCCTGTGTGTCAAGCGCACCGCTTTTTTCCGTGCAGCTTCTCTTCTCTCGACCAACCCTCTAGACCGATCCGTTCCGTGCGCACCGACCCTTCGCTTCGCCGACTCGCTGGCTCCTTCGGCGTCACCCGCCTCGCACGACTCACCGGACTCGATCGCTGCGGCGTAGAGGTCGTGGCTGCGGTGCGGCCGCGAGGCCACGTGCTGCAGGTCTCTCAAGGCAAAGGACTGACCCTCGAACACGCGCAGTGGAGTGCTCTGGGTGAAGCGATCGAACTTGCCGCCGCCGAGAATCCCGACGTGAGAACGTTCGAGTTCGGCACCGGGCCCGCCGGCTCGCCGTGGGATGTAGATGGTCTGTGCGTCGCCTGGGTGCCCGCCCTGCGGCTGCGCGACGACGAGCCCTGTCTGGTGCCCGCGCAGAGCGTCTACTGCCCACCCGCCGGTCGGTGCTGGTTGGGTCCTTCGATCACCACCTGGCGCTCGAATGGGCTCGGCGCGCATCCGACTTCACTCGCAGCAGCAAAGGAGCACGCGGTGCTCGAGCTGCTCGAGCGCGATGCCCTCGCACGCGTGCTCCCCGAAGGGTGGACACCGCACGAGGCCCTTCGCCGCCTGGTGAAATCCCCGGCGGGTGCACGGGCACTCGACGAGCGAGGCTTCGCTTGCTTCCTTTTTGACCTCACGCCCCGGGGAATGACGCTCTGCGTGGCGGGCGCGTTGATCTTCGATCTCGAAGGCGGCCCCGTTCCGCTCACCGCAGGCTACGCCTGCCGCCGCACCTGGGATGCGGCCGCCGAAGCGGCCTGGCTCGAAGCCGCGCAATCCCGTCTGACCGAGATTCACGGTGCACGCGAAGACGTGCTGGTGGGCGCACGGGAAGAGGGCGGGGCGCTGCTCAGAACGTTGCAGGGCGTGACGCCGCGCAAGGCCGCACGTCGCACCGAGCGCAGGCCGTTGTCGAAGCTGGTGAAAGGTGAAGTCGCCATCGTGCAGCTCCGCTCATCCCCGTTCGTGGTGAAGGCGGTCAGCCCCGATCTCCTCGTCTCGGAGTTGCTCTGATGAACACGATCGTCTTTCTGGGCCCCAGCCTCCCGCTGCGCGAAGCAAAGACGCGCCTGCGAGCCGACTACCGCCCACCCGCAAGGCAAGGCGACGTCTTCAAAGCCCTCGAGACGCGGCCCGACGTGATCGTCCTCATCGACGGCGTCTTCGAATCAGCCCCTGCGGTCTGGCACCACGAACTGCTGGCCGCACACGCCTCAGGTGTCACGCTCCTGGGCGGCGGCAGCATGGGCGCGCTGCGGGCCGCCGAGCTCCCCGGGGTCATCACGCCCATCGGCGAGATCGCCCGCCGCTTCGTCAAAGGCGAATGGAATGACGACGCCGCGGTCGCGCTCCTCCACGCCGACGCCACGCAGCACTACCGCGCGCTGACCGTGCCCTGGGTCAACGTCTTCGCCACCGCCCGGGCCGCGCAGCGAAAAGGCATCCTCTCCGCGGCGAAAGCCCGAGCGCTTCGCGACACCGCCGAAGCTCAGTTCTATCAATCACGCACCTGGAGCTCCGTCTTCGAGGCCCTCGGATGGAAGGCCGAGCTGCGCCAGCGGGTGCTCACGAACGCGGTCGACCTCAAAGCCGATGACGCGCGGGCCTGTCTGGAAGCCGCGGCGAAGCTCAGACCCGTCACCCGAAGTCCCGTAGCGCTCCAGCTGTCCTCCTTCGTCCGGCGCACCCGGCTCACCGGCCGCATCAGCGGCGCACCGGCGAACGAAGGCGTCAAGACACTCTTGCTGGCCGACTTCGCACGTCAGGCGGGCATCGAACCCGACCCCGAAAACGTCGCCCGCTGGCGCAAGCGGCTCTCCGGACCGTTCGCGGAGGATCAGCTGGCCGCCTGGGCCGAAGCGTTGGCGCTCGAAGAGCTCGTGCTCACCGCGCCGGAGCAGTTCGTCGCCGACGGCCCTTCACACCTCGAGGGCGCCGCGCTTCAGTCAGCGCTCCATCAGCGCCGCTGATTGACGCAACATCTGCGTACAGCGCGCGCCCCGTATGCTGGGTATGCTCTTCTTCGTCCGTGCGAATCGTCAGCTACAACGTTCGCTATTTCGGTCACGGTCTCAAAGGCCTCGCGAGCACTGCGGCCTCGAAGAGCCGCATCGCCACCGCGCTGTGCAACCTCGACCCGCTGCCTGACCTCGTCGCACTTCAGGAGGTCGAGACGCGGTCGCTGCGCGCGGGTCTGGCGCACCGGGGGTCGCACCCGGCCGAGAACCAGCTCGAGGCTTTTCTCAGGCACCTGGGAGACGACTTCAAACGCCGCGGCCTCGTGATGCCGTACCGCGCCTGGTACTTCCCCGCGCACGTGTACCAGTTGGGCCCGATCAAGCTCTACACGACGGGCCTGGCGATGCTGGTGAACAGCCAGAGGCTCGAGGTGATCGCCGACAACGGTCATCGCCCGCACCCCATCACGCATCACCGCAACGAGAGCCTCAAGAAGGTGAAGCAGACGCGCATCGCCGCGCACCTGCGCCTGGAAGATCTCAAGGGCCGCCGCTTTCACCTCTTCAACACGCACCTCTCGCTGCCGACACCGTGGGCCCGGGAGTTCTGGAGTCAGCCGGGCAAGATGGGCTTCGGGCAGAACCAGCTCGCCGAAGCCAGGGCCGTGGCGCAGTACGCGGCTGTCACGGCGCACCACGAGCCGTACCTGGTGGTTGGTGACTTCAACACCGCGCCGATGACGCCGGTGTACCGCTACCTCACGCAAGACGCGAAGCTGCGTGGCGCGCAGGAACAGCTCAAGCAGATCGACCCGTCACGCTCGCAGTCGTTCGCCACCGCGGGCTTCATGCACCTGCGCATGCATCTCGATCACCTGTTCGCTTCAGGCGATCTCGGCTTCATCGACCTCAAAGACACGCACACGTTCGGCGATCGCACGAGCCCGTTCAATGGGCTGTCGGATCATGTGCCGCTGATCGCCAACTTCGACCTGGGCTGAAGCGGCTGCCGGCGGTCGAGATCGAACAGCTCGTAGCCGGTGGCTGCCGCGTGATTCATGCCTGCGTCGAGGAAGTAGAGCCGCGCGTCTGCCGCGCTGCCTCGCGCGTAGCGCAGCGTCTCCCCGTCGATGCGCAGCGAGCGCAGCACACCGTCGACCGGGGGCATCTCATCGGCCCACGCCCCCAGCAGCTCGCGGCACTTCTTGTCGCGGATGTGACCGACGGCCTGGGGGAACGCCGCCGGAAGCTGGCGAGGGTCGTAGCGGCGCCTCGGTGGCCCCGAGAACTGCGGGTCACCCGTGGGCACTGCGGGCCGGTGAAAGAGCACCCCGCGCGCGACGCCCTTCGAAGAACCGGGCAGGTGGAGCGGGGTGAGATCGAGCGCGCCGCCCTTCCACTGAAAGACCCGCGCATCGAGAAACGCGTTCAGGTTTGCCGCCGCTTCGGCCGCGTTCGACGGTTGCCGACCCACCAGCGCGAAGTCGTCTTCGGTGACACCCGCATGCACCAGCAGCAGCCCTGCGTGTGCGTGCGCCAGCCGAAGCCTGCGGGTGCGCAGCAGCTCGGTCACCAGCCGCTGTTGCTCTGCCGAGTAGCAAGAGAAGTCGCGCGCGAGGCACTCCGCGTCGGGCACATGGGGATAACGCTCGAGGAACTGCTGTGAGGCCTGCGCGTCGGGTTTGCCGGCTCGATACGCCGCGCTGGCCATCGCCCACGCCGTCTCGAAGGCCGCGTCATCGGTGAAGGGCGAGAGCTCACAGACCCGGGCGAGATCGTGATTGCCCGCGATGATGATCACCTGGTCGGGCGGGTGCGCGCTCAGCCACGCCAGCAGCGCGGTCGCCTCGTCGGTCGCCTTCTTCCGCTCGGACGCATGGCCCCAGTCGAAGTGATCGCCCATCGAGACCAGCTGCACGTCGTCGTGCAAACGGCCGTCAGCGCCGAGCAAACTGTGTCGGTCGAGAATCGAGAGCACGGTGGCAAAAGGCGCCTGAGGGTCGCCCATCGCCACGTGGTATCCAAAGCGTCGCAGGGTCACAGCTCCGCGAGGTTGCCCGTGTAGAAGCCGTCGATCAGCTCCTTGTACTTGGTCTCGACGATCTTGCGCTTGAGCTTGAGGCTGGGCGTGAGGTCACCGTCTTCGAGCGTCATGTCTTTCGGGAGGATCGCGAAGTTCTTGATCGATTCGTAGCTGGCCAGGCCCTTGTTGAGCTCTTGCACGAACGGCTTGATGAGCGCGTGGGTACGGGGGTCCTTCACGATTTGATCGTACGTGCCTGTCACGCCGTTCGACTTCGCCCAGTCACCGATCGCGTCTTTGTCGAGCGCGACGAGCATGGTGCAGAAGTTCCGGTTGTTGCCGTGCACGAGCGACTGGCTCACGTAGGGGCAGATCATCTTGAACTTGCCTTCGATGTTCTGCGGCGCGACGTACTTGCCGCCCGACGTCTTGATCAGGTCCTTCTTGCGGTCGGTGATCTTGAGCAGCCCCTCGCTGTCGAGCTCGCCGATGTCACCCGTGTAGAGCCAGCCGTCTTTGATGGTCTCGGCGGTCTGCTCAGGCAGGTTGTGGTACCCGCGCATCACGCCGCGGCCCTTGATCAGGATCTCGCCGTCTTCGGCGATCTTCACCTGCGTGCCGGGCAGGGGCGGGCCCACGGTGCCGAACTTGAAGTTGGTGGGGCGATTGACGAACGACGCCGCGCTCGTCTCGGTCAGGCCGTAGCCCTCGAGGATCAAAATGCCCGCGCCGTGGAAGAACTCAGCCATGTCGCGCGAAAGCGCCGCCGAACCCGACACGAAGTAGCGCAGCCGGCCGCCGAAACGCTGCTGCAGCTTGGAGAACACCAGCTTGGTGGCGATGGAGTACTTCACCGCGAGCAACCCGCTGGGCTCCTGCCGCTTCTGGCGCAGCCGCGAGACCTCGGCGCCGATGCCCACCGCCCACTTGAAGAGGGCGTACTTCGCGCCGCCGCCCTTCTTCGCCCCTTCGATCACCTTGTTGTAGACCTTCTCGAAGATGCGCGGCACGGCCGCCACGAAGGTCGGCTTCACGTGGCCGAGGTTCTCCACGATCTTGTCGACCCGGCCGTCGATGGCGGTGTGGAAGCCGATCTTCAGCTGCGCCATCTCGAGCACCTTGCCGAAGCTGTGCGCGAGCGGCAGCCAGAAGAACTGCACGTCGTCGGGCACCAGCAGCTTCATCTCGTCGATGCCTTCGGCCTCGTAGACCCAGCAGTCCTGAGTGAGGATCACGCCCTTGGGTTTACCGGTGGTGCCCGAGGTGTAGATGAGGGTCGCAATGTCCTGGCCCTTGACCGACCTGCAGACGGTCTCCCACTCTGCCTGGGTGGACTGCTTTCCCTTGTCCATCAGGTCGTTGAGGCTGATCACCCAGCCGTCGCCGCTCGTCTTGCCGTCGATGGTGATGACGTTCTTCACGTGGGTGAGCTTGCTGCGCACCGAGGTGAGCTTGGCCACCTGCTCGTCGTTCTCAGCGAAGACGAACCGCGTGTTCGAATCGTTGATGATGAACTCGCACTCTTCGGCGAGGTTGCTCGGGTAGATGGTGGTGGTCGCGCCCGCCGCCCCGAGAATGGCGATGTCGGCGACGATCCACTCGTAGCGGGTGTGGCAGAGAATCGCGACGCGCTCTTCGTTCTGCAGGCCAATCGCGCGCAGGCCCATCGACACCTGCCGCACCTGCTCACCGAATTGCTTCCAGCTCACCTGCTTCCAACCTGAGCCGACCGGGTAGCTGAAGGCCGTGTTGTCGGGGGTGGCGGCGAGGCGGTGAAGCAGCATCTCGGGAACGGTCTGGAAACTCGAGGCCATGGCGCCACTCTAAAGGCGGGCCTCGCCTGCGCAATCACTTTGAAAACGACGAAGCCGACCCCCTGTGAGGAGCCGGCTTCGGGTTTTACGAACAGAACTGAACGATTACTTGCGCGCTGCCGCTTCGGCGGCGTTCTTGTCCTTGAAGTTCTTCATCATCGTCTCCTGCTCGTTCTTGGGAACCGCCGCGTACTTGGCGAACTCCATGGAGAACTCAGCCTTGCCCTGCGTGCCCGAACGAAGGTCGGTCGAATAACCGAACATCGTGTTGAGCGGCACTTCGGCGACCACGGTGACGTGACCTTCGGCGGTGCCCGTCTCGAGGATCATGCCGCGGCGCTGGTTGACCTGACCCACGACCGAGCCCTGGAACTCAGCAGGAGCGCGGACTTCGACCTTCATGATGGGCTCCATGACGACCGGCTTGGCCTGCGCGTAGCCTTCGCGGAACGCCATGATGGCGGCCATCTTGAACGCCTGCTCTGACGAGTCGACGTCGTGGTACGCGCCGTCGTTCACCACGCAGCGGATACCGACCACGGGGAAGCCGATGAGCGAACCCTTCTTGATGGCCTCGAGGAAGCCCTTCTCGATGCCGGGGATGTATTCCTTGGGGATCGTGCCGCCGACCGTCTCGTTGACGAACTCGTACTGCTCGACGGCGTCGCTGGGCAGCGGCTCCATGTAGCCGCACACGCGGGCGAACTGGCCCGAGCCGCCGGTCTGCTTCTTGTGGGTGTACGCGAACTCACCACGCTGGGTGATGGTCTCGCGGTAGGCGACCTGGGGCTTGCCCGAGACGACTTCGCAGTCGTATTCGCGGCGCATGCGCTCCATGTAGATGTCGAGGTGGAGCTCGCCCATGCCCGAGATGATGGTCTGGGCCGACTCTTCGTCGCGGCGCACGCGGAACGTGGGGTCTTCGCGGGTGAAGCGGCTGAGCGCCTTGCTGAAGTTCGCTTCGCCCGTGCGATCCTTGGGCGAGACGGCCAGCGAGATCACGGCGTCGGGCACGTGCATCGAGGTCAGCGTGTAATAGAGGTCGGGCGAGGTGAAGCTGTCACCTGAGGTCGCTTCGACGCCGTAGAACGCGACGATGTCGCCGGCCTTCGCCTCGTTGAGCTCTTCACGGCGATCGGAGTGCATGCGGAACATGCGGGGCACGCGCTCTTTCCGCTGGCCGCGGGAGTTGTTGATGATGGTGTCGCCCATCTTCACGGTGCCCTGGTAGATGCGGAAGTAGGTCAGCTGGCCGTACTGATCCTGCTGGAGCTTGAACGCCAGGCCCACGAACGGCAGGTCGAAGTCGGACTTGAGGATGACCTTCGCTTCGGAGTTGCGCTGATCGAGCGCGACGTTCTCGACTTCAGGGGGCGAGGGGAGCAGGGCGCAGACCTGGTCGAGCAGCACCTGCACGCCCTTGTTCTTGTACGCCGAGCCGCACATGACCGGCGTCATCTTGAGCGAAATGGTGGCGCGGCGAATCGCCTGGCGCAGGTCGTGGGCAGAGACCTCTTCGCCGCCGATGAACTTCTCGGCCAGCTTGTCGTCGACGTCGGCGACCTGCTCGATCATCGTCAGGCGGCGCTTCTTCGTCTCCTCCATGTACTCAGCGGGCACGTCTTCGCAGCGAACCTTCTCGCCCTTCTCGCCGTCGAAGAAGTACGCCTTGAAGTCGACGGGGTCGATGACGCCCATGAACTTGTCTTCGGCGCCCATGTTCACCTGAATCGGCACGGCGTGGTGGCCGAGCTTCTCTTTGAGCATGTCGACGCAGCGCAGGTAGTTCGCGCCGGCGCGGTCCATCTTGTTCACGAAGCAGATGCGGGGAACGCCGTAGCGCTTCATCTGACGGTCGACGGTGATCGACTGGCTCTGCACGCCGGCCACCGAGTCGAGCACGAGGATCGCGCCGTCGAGCACGCGGAGCGAACGCTCCACCTCGATGGTGAAGTCCACGTGGCCGGGGGTGTCGATGATGTTGATGTTGTGCTCTTCGTTCTGACCGAGCGCACCGCTCCAGATCGCGTACGTCGCGGCGGATTGAATGGTGATGCCCTTCTCGCGCTCGAGATCCATCGAGTCCATCGTGGCGCCGACGCCGTCCTTGCCGCGCACTTCGTGGATTTCACGAATCTTGCCCGTGTAGAACAGGATGCGCTCGGTGAGCGTGGTCTTGCCCGAGTCGATGTGAGCGGAGATGCCGATGTTGCGGATTCGTTCGAGGGGGATGAGAGCCATAGCGGTCGCCCGCGTACCGAAAGCCTGCTTGAAACACAAGCGCTGCGCGCCTACAGACGACCTGCATGTCTGACGAGGCGCTTCCCACCTTCGAGCCACACGAGCGGGTCTGCGGCAACTGCAAGCTGTGGCGCGCGCACTCGCTGGACACCGTCAAAGGCTGGGTGGGCGGTTGCCGGCTGCAACCGAATCGCGGACTGTTCAAGCCTTCCGCACCTTTGTGCGATGCCTTCGTGGCCCGGGGCGAAAATGTCACGGCCACGGTGCAGGCGGTGCCGCAACTCCGCCGGGCGAAGGCCCTCAAACCCATCGGCCCCCTGGTGCGGCGGGCTGATGGCACCGAGCAGGTCCACGCCGCCCCCTCACGCGTGTCCGCCCACGATCCTGAGCAGCAGATCGACTTCGAAGGAGACAGCATGACCCGACAGGAATTGATGGAGCTCTTTCTCGAGGCCTCGGGTCTCGCCGACGTTCCCCTCGCGGGCAAGTGGGAGGGCGGCACCGTGCGCCTCGTGCCCGCTGACCCGGCACTTCAGCCCAGGGACCTGCCCATCGATGCGCTGTTTCACAAGGTGGTGATGGTGCGCGACAGGCTTCGCACGCTGGAGCAGAAGATCAACACGCACCCCAAGCTCACCGACACGGACAAGGTCGACATGCAGCAGTACGTGACGCGCTGCTACGGCTCGTTGACCACCTTCAATGTGTTGTTCAAAGACAAAGCCGATCAGTTCGTGGGGCAAAAAGAAGAGTGACGTTCAAGCGGGCGCCGGCTCTTCATCGCTGGCCACCGACGCCATGTGCGCCATCAGCCGCGTGCGGCCCCGGTTGAGCGCGCTCTTCACGGTGCCCTCGGGCAGCTGCAGCATGCGAGCGATCTCCGGGTACGAGTAGCCGCGCAGGTCGCGCAGCGTGACGACCAGCCGGTGCTGCTTCGAGAGATGTTCGAGCCCCGCGAGAAACAAGGCGTGGCGCTCGTGGCCTACCGCCGCTTCTTCGGGGTCGATCGCCTGGCCCACCGGGCTCTCCAACCGGTCGCGGCGTTTCTTCGCGCGCAACGAGTTGATCGACGAGTTCACCAGAATGCGGTGCAGCCACGTGGTGTACGCCGCCTTGCCGTCGAAACGAACGTTCTGGCTGAAGAGGCGCGTGAACACCTCCTGCACGACATCTTCGGCTTCGTCAGCGTCGCGCAGGATTCTTCGGGCGATCGCCAGGGCCCTGCGGCGGTGCTGGGCGTACAGCTCGGTCATCGGGGGCAGCGCGGTCATGGGCGATGGAAACGACCCACCCGCCCCGCCGATCTAATGGGCTGCTGACCGAAGTGATTTCAAGGCTCTAGGCCTGTTCGTCGACCTGAAGCCCCCACTCTTTGAGCCGCTTGAAGAGCGTGGATCTTCCGATATCCAACTCGCGGGCGGCCTTTTCCCGGCTGGGGAAGCGCTTGAGCGCGCTCTCGATGATCAGCCGCTCACAGCGGGCCAGCTGCGCCTCGAGCGACATCCCCGGAATGCACTCGAGCTCTGCCACGCCACGCGGCGCGTCGGGCCGGGCGTCGAAGGTGAGATCGGGAGCGTCGATGTTGGTGCCCTTGCGCAGGAGCAGCGAGCGGAAGATCACGTTGCGCAGCTCACGCACGTTGCCAGGCCAGGTGTGCTCTTCGATGGCCTTCATCGCGGCGGGCGTCATCAGCACCCGCTGACCCCGAGGTGCGTGCTGCTTGAGAAAGTGTTCCGTCAGCAGCTTCAAATCGCCCAGGCGCGCGCGCAGCGGAGGCAGGTTCAGGGGGATGACGCAGAGCCGGTAATAGAGATCTTCGCGGAACTTGCCCTCGCGCGACATCGCCAGCAGATCACGGTTGGTCGCAGCGACCACGCGCACGTCGACGTTGATGGGGCGGGGTGCTCCGACCCTCTTGATCTCGCCTGACTCGAGCGCGCGCAGCAGCTTGGCCTGCAGGTCCAGCGGCAGCTCGCCTATCTCGTCGAGGAAGATGGTGCCGCCGTCGGCCTCTTCGAATGCGCCCTTGCGTGCGTTGAGGGCGCCGGTGAACGCGCCTTTCTCGTGGCCGAACAATTCACTTTCGATGAGCTCGCGAGAGATCGCCGCACAGTTGACGGGGATGAACGCTGCCGCCGAGCGGTTCGACTGCGAGTGAATCGCGCGCGCGACGAGCTCTTTGCCCGTGCCCGATTCGCCGAACACCGCGACCGCGGCGGTGGAAGGCGCGACCCTGTCGATGAGCTCGACCAGGCTCTTCATCGAAGGGTCGGTGCCGATGAGCCCGTAGGTGCCGGTCGGTGCTTTCACCGCCCCCTGAAACGCAGGCTCGATGGTCAGCTCGCCTTCGCCGACGCGCAGCGTGGTGAAGAACGGCACCTCGGCCTCGAAGAGCCGCACGTTGCCCAACCACGTGCCGTTGGTCGATCGCTGGTCGCTCACGAGGAAGCGGTTGTGCTGACGCGTCACCTTGAGGTGACGCCCCGAAACGAACCGCTGGTTCAGCACGAGGTCATTTCCGGCATCCTTGCCGGCAGTGAACGCCTCGGTCTGCAGCTTGTGGGTCGTCTCTTGCGAACCGGCGCGCAGCCGCACCTGTGCGGGAACGTTGGGCGAGTCGGTCGCTTCGGCGCGTTCGATGAGCTCGGTGCGCGGCCCCATCTCGGTCGCATCGCCATCGCTGACCGACGACGTCTTGCGAAAGATGGCGCGCCACTGGCCCAGCGCGATGTCGGCTCCGTCTTGCACTTCGCCGTCAGTCACCTTCTGCCCAGCGACGATCGTGCCCTTCCCCGAGAGGTCCTGCAGCACGCAGCGGCCCTCTTCCA
>JAYTAT010000078.1:0-2199 GCA_043737315.1 Archangium sp. | reverse complement strand
TGAAGAACGGGTCTGAGCTCAAGCTCTCCACGGGCAACTCCAAGTCGGAGTTCACCACCGCGCTGTGGAATGGCACGACGTTCGCCTTCTGCTGGCGTGATGATCGCGACGGCAACACCGAGATCTACTTCGCGCTCGTGGGTTGCCCCTAGCAGCGCAGGGAAATCAGCTTCGGTGCTCGATGGCGAACATCGAGGCTGACATCACGGACACCGCAGCCTGCGCCGCGTCACCGCGAAAGAAGCTGCCCGCTCGCGTGAGGTAACTGGGCTTGAGCACCGTGCCCTTCGCCAGCACCTCCACGTCGGGAAGTTTGGGCGGCGTGAGCGAGGTCACCAGCATGCTGCCGGGGCTGAGCAGCGCGAAAGGCGTGGCAGACACCTCGGTCGGAGTCTCCACCACCTGCATCGACCAGCCACCCTGAGTCAGCCTCAGGTGGTGCTCCGAGGCAGGCATCGCCAACGAGCCCACGAAGCCCCGGCCCGAGATCGGCTTGAGCACCTCGACGCCAGCCGATTCCAGCTGCTGCTGGAAGCCGCGGACCACCAGGGTCATCACGTCGCTGACACAGTCGAGCAGCGCTTGATCGCTCGTCGCGCGGTGACCGCTGAGCTTCTCCACCGCCGCTGCAGCCAGACCCCGGCTCACCTCGAGCGTCACGTCGAGCCACGCCGACTGGTTCGGGAGCGCCAGCGCGAGGTGCGCCCACAGCTCAGGCCCGGGGATGCTGGCATCGGCAGGCCCCAGGTTTCCCAGCACCGAGGCGAACCGTTCATGCAGCCCGCGCACGGCGTCGAGCGCCTCGAGCTGGGGCCGCAGCTTGCCCTGCCGCTGGGAACCCACCACGCCCTGCTGCGGTGCCTGCGCGGCCAGACCGCCCACCACGTCGAGCCGGCGCAGCGTCGACTTGAGCTCGTTGATGCGCACCAGCAGCTCACTTTGCAGCTGCACGTTGCGCAGGCCGACCTGCACGCGCGCCTGCAGCTCAGCGGGGTGAGGCGGCTTGGTGAGGAAGTCGTCGGCGCCCGCCTTGAGCGCCTGCACCACGTCTGCGCGTTCGCTGCGGCCGGTGACGAGAATGAGGTGCGGGCGGATCTCGAGGGTGGCTTCACGCACCTTCGCGCAGACCTCGACTCCTGAGAGCGTGGGCATCTCCCAGTCGAGCAACGCGACTGACGGGCCGTCGACGCGCAGCAGGTGATCGAGCGCTTCCTGGCCAGTGGAGGCTTCGATCGTCTCGAGCTTCATCTCCCTGAGCAGACCTACGAGGATCCGACGCTGTGTATCCGTGTCGTCTGCGACCAGTACCTTCATTCGATCAACGGTAAGGCCACGAGTGAGGGCGTGCCGGGAATTCTGGGCGTCATGATTCTGACGCGAAAAGAGCGGGCTATCGGAGCAGGGGTGCGAGCGTCTTCGACATCAACGCGCGAAGGCGGTCTTCGTTCGGCACGAAGGTCACGGGCCCGAAGAACTTCACCTTGGGAAACCTGCGCTCCAGTTCGGGCCGGTTGGTCGCCAACGACAGCTCACGGCCCCGCGTCGCCTGAGACAGCACCACACCCGCCACCGCAATCTTCCGCTGCGCCAGGGCCTCGAGAGAAAGCGTCGTGTGATTGATGGTGCCCAGCCCCGCACGCGCCACGAGCACGACCGGCAACTTCGTCGCTTCGATGAGATCGATCACATCGTGCTGATCATCGAGCGGAACGAAGAGCCCACCCGCGCCTTCCACCACGCCCGCCCCGTCGCCGAGTTCGGCAAACCCACGGAGCAGCCGCTGCCAGTTCACCCGCTTGCCCTCGGCCCGCGCAGCCACCGAAGGCGCGAGCGGCGCGCGGAATCGATACAGGCACACGCTCTTGCGCGACTGCCATGCCCCCGCGGCCTTCCACAGGCTCTGGCTGTCGCCCGTGCCCCCGCTCTCACACGGCTTGAACGCGAACGGACGCAGCCCCAGACCCACCATCGAGCTGAGCAGCGCTGAAGAGACCTCCGTCTTCCCGACCCCCGTATCCGTGCCGGTGACGAAGAAACGCAGCGCCTTCACTGCAACGTCCCGATGGCGTCTTGCAGCGAGTCGGTGAGCAGGCGCGCTTCGTCGACGGTCAACGACAGCGGGGGCATCAGCACCACCACGTTCCCCAGCGGCCGCAACAAGACCCCGTGTTTTCGCGCCGCGAGGCACACCTGAAACCC
>JAYTAT010000077.1:0-2200 GCA_043737315.1 Archangium sp. | reverse complement strand
TGGGGCAGGTCTGATCGAACGCGCAGTCGCGGCCACACACCTTCTCGGTGTTGACCAGGAGGCACTTGTCAGAAGGGTAGGGGCAATCGAGATCGGCTGCGCAAGGCTGGCAGAGCTTTCGCTGATCAGGCTGGCAGGCGAAGCGGTTGGGCGTCAGCTGCACGCAGACTTCGGTGGGCTGACAGCCATCGCCACAGCGGCGCACGCAGACCGCAGAGAAGCCCGGCGCCGCGTCGCACAGGCCCGTCACGCAGCGTTCATCGTTCTCACACGCTTCACCTTCGAGCAGCTGCGTGGGCGCGGCCGGTTTGGCGCCACACTTACAACCCACAGCGAAGATCGACAGAGCGAGAACGAAGACGTGGAGTTGACGCATGGGAAACAAGGCCTTCGCAGGTGGAACGGCTGATTTCAACGGGGTGTGCGCTCAATTCCGACACCGCAGACCCGGCCTGAGCGCAGGGGAGGAGATCTTTCAAGACTTCCCGGCGCAATCTGGGTATTTCGGCCGCGCTGTTCAGCCGTCCACCGGAGCCTCGACCTTCAATGAAAATCCACGAGTATCAGGGCAAGCAGATCTTCAAGAAGTACGGCGTTCCCGTGCCGCGCGGCATCGTCTGCAAGACGCCCGCTGAGGCCGAGAAGGCCGCCGTCGAGCTCGGCACCAAGGTGACCGTGGTCAAGGCGCAGGTGCATGCCGGTGGTCGCGGCAAAGCCGGCGGCGTGAAGATCGCGAAGTCACCCGCTGAAGCGAAGGAGCACGCCTCGAAGATCCTGGGGATGATGCTCAAGAGCCCGCAGACGGGGCCCAACGGCCAGGAAGTGAAGACCCTCTACGTCGAAGAAGGTCTCGACATCGAGAAAGAGTACTACCTCGGCCTCACGCTTGACCGCGCCACCGCGCGCGTCACCTTCATGGCCTCGACCGAAGGCGGCGTGGAGATCGAAGAGGTCGCTCACACGCACCCCGAGAAGATCCTCCGTGAGGCGGTCGACCCGGCGGTCGGCTTTCAGCCCTACCAGGGCCGCAAGATGGCCTTCGGGCTCGGCCTCAAGGGCGACGAGATCGGCAAGTTCGTGAAGTTCTGCAGCCAGCTGTACCAGGTGTACATGGAGACCGACGCGGCGCTGGTCGAGATCAACCCGCTGGTGAGGCTCAAGAGTGGCGACATCGTCGCGCTCGACTCGAAGATGACCTTCGATGAGAACGCGCTCTTCCGTCAGAAGGCCGTCGTCGAGATGCGCGACATCGCCGAAGAGGATCCGCTCGAGGCCCAGGCCAAGGCGCACGACCTCGCGTACATCGCGCTCGAAGGAAACATCGGCTGCATGGTCAACGGCGCAGGCCTGGCCATGGCCACCATGGACACCATCAAGCTCGTCGGTGGCCAGCCCGCGAACTTCCTCGACGTGGGCGGCGGCGCTTCGCGTGAGAAGGTGACGGCGGCCTTCAAGCTGATCCTCGCCGACCCCGCAGTGAAGGCGGTGCTGGTGAACATCTTCGGCGGCATCATGAAGTGCGACGTCATCGCCGAGGGCGTCGTCGCGGCGGCCAAAGAAGTGAAGCTGAGCGTTCCCCTCATCGTTCGGCTCGAAGGCACCAACGTCGAGCTGGGCAAGGAGATCCTCAAGAAGTCGGGGCTCGCCATCACGCCCGCGGACAACCTGCGTCAGGCGGCTGAAAAAGCAGTCGCCTCCATCAAGGCCTGAAGGTCGAAAGAGAAATCACAATGAGCATCCTCGTTGGCAAAGACACCAGGGTCGTCGTGCAGGGCATCACCGGCTCGGCCGGTTCGTTCCACGCCAAGCAGTGCCTCGAGTACGGCACGCAGATCGTCGCCGGCGTCACGCCGGGCAAGGGCGGTCAGCTCTTCGAAGGCAAGATTCCAATCTTCGACACCGTCGAGCAGGCCGTGAAGGCGACGGGGTGCAACACCTCGGTCATCTTCGTTCCGCCTCCTTTCGCGGCTGACTCGATCCTCGAGGCCGTCGACGCGAAGCTGCTCCTGGCCATCACCATCACCGAAGGCATCCCGGTCAACGACATGATCAAGGTCAAGCGGGTGCTGCAGGGCGCGAGCACGCGGTTGATAGGGCCAAACTGCCCGGGCGTGATCACCCCCGGCGCGAAGTGCAAGATCGGCATCATGCCGGGCCACATTCACCGCCCCGGCCGCATCGGCGTGGTCTCGAAGTCGGG
>JAYTAT010000076.1:0-5579 GCA_043737315.1 Archangium sp. | reverse complement strand
GGTGGCAGATCACCAGGGTCTCGCCGTCGTTGAGCAGGCCGGTCATCGCCAGCGTGGCGGTGGGGGTCGTCGTGCCGTTGGCGTAGGTCTTCATCGAGTAGCCCGAGAGGTCGATGGGCGCTCCGGTGCCGTTGAAGATCTCCAGGTACTTGTTGTTGGAATTGCCCTCGCCGTACTCCGAGATGAGCAGGTTGGTCGCCGCCATCTGCGTGCGCACCGAGACCTGCGCGACGAGCGAGACCGTGTTGAGGGTCGCCGTCAGCGTGCCCGAGCCCGTCGCGGCGGCGTCGAGCGTCACGTCGAAGCTCGCCGTGGTGGCGTCTGCAGGGATGCTGACGGTGATCGGCGCGACGCCCAGCGTGTTGGGTACCAGCGACAGGGTGACCGCGGTCGCGCTCGCCGCGGGCAGGTCGATGCCCACCGTGAAGCGCTGTGTACCGCTGCGGGCAATGGAAACGTTCTGCGGCGTCAAGCTGACGAGCGCGGGCACGTCGTTGGGGCCGAGCACACGAACCTGCGCGGTGCGCGAATCGGCGCCCATGGTCGCGGTGATGGTCACCGTGCCGCCGTCGGTCGAGCTCACACCGAACAACGGCACTTCGGCAAAGAGCCCGCCGCCAGGCACGATGATGAGACCGCCGTCACCGACGCGCACTTCCGGGCCCGACGACCTGATGGTCACCGCCGTGTCGCCAAAGGCGCCGTTCGACAACCTCGCCAGCAGCGGGGCAGGCAGCGTGGTGCCCGCGTCTTCGCGCAGGTAGACCAGCGCGGGGTTGAGCGCGACGAGCGAAGGCGGGCCCGAGACCACGTCGGTCGCCGAGCGCGGCTCGAGCTTCGAGTTGCCGTTGCGGAAGTCGAGCACGCCCGTCAGTGAGAGATACGTCTGGTTCACGGTGGGGAACGGCGCGACCAGGAACAGGTAGTCGTTCACGCGCATCGAGCCGTTGACGACGAACTCGTTGTTGGGCGCGACCTCGGCCTGGCCCACGGGGGGCGCGATGTCGGTGACCGTGACGTTGTCGACGCGAATGAGCACACCTTCGAGGGCAGCAGCGCGGCCGCCATCGGTGGCCACGTCAGCCGGGTTCACCGTCAACGGCGCGGGCAGCGGGTTGCTGACCGAGGCGATGGTGATGCCACCATCGAGCGCGCTCAGTGAGCCGGTGAGCTGAATCTGGCCGAAGTAGCTGGTGGGCGTGCCTGAGGGAATGTTGACCCGATCGCCCGCGGTGAGGCCTGAACCCGGCTGGTAGGCAAAAAGGCCCGAGTGATCACCGCCGTCGTAACCCGGGTCGGTGGGCGCCACCTGGAGGAAGAAGCCGGTCGAACCGACCGCGGTCACCAGCGCGTTGTTGAGCGCGACGGCTTGCCCGGTGGGCGCCTGGCCCAGCTTGATGGCGTAGATGGTCGAGGGGCACGCGGCGTTGCCGGCGTTCGAGACCGTGGGGCACGGGTCGCAGACGTCGCCTTTCTGGTCCATGTCGCCGTCGGCCTGATTCGTATTGGGCGCGTTGGGGCAGTTGTCGGCCGCGTTGGCCACCATGTCGCCGTCACGATCGTTGGGATCGAAGACGGTGCAGGCGGTGGTGTTCGCGTTGATCGGGCAGACGTCGCACACGTCACCCTGACCATCGAAGTCGGCGTCGGCCTGAATCATCGCGTCCATCGGGCGCACCGGGTTGAACACCGCAGGGCAGTTGTCGGTCGCGTCGGCGATGCCGTCCTTGTCCATGTCGGGGCTGGCCACGGTGTAGACGGTCGAGCCGAGCTTGCTGTTGCTGCCCCGCGGGCCGGTGGCCGAACGCTCTGGCACGCAGGTGGGCTCGTTCAGCGGCGCCACGCCGCAGTAGAAGAGCGGGTAGGTGGCGGTGTTGGCCATCTGGAGCAGCGAGTACGTGTTGGCCGCGTTGCCGGCGGGGAGCGCGGGGAACTCGGCGCGGATGCAGGCCGACTTCATGGTGCCGCACACGTCGAACGAGTCGCACATGCTGGTGGGGTCGAAGGCGCTGACGACTGAACGGTCTCCGTAGAGCACCTTGCCGCCCCGAATGGTGACCACCACGTCTTGCGCCTCGGCGTCGATGACCGAACGGTAGAACGAGCCGGGCCGGCGCCTGTAGATCGCGAGGTCGCCGAGCTTGCCGACGGCGATGCGGCCGATGCTCGCCGCGGTCGCGGTGGCCTCGGCGCCATTGGCCGTGACGGTGCGCCAGAGGGCCTCGTCGCTCATCGCGTTGTTGAAGTAGTTTCGGTTGAGCCCATCAGCGCACTGCAGCTCGCGCAGCAGGTTCATCGAGCCCGAGATCGTCCAGTCGGTGCCCAGCGCGATGTTCACGCCCAGCCGCATGTAGAGGGGAATCGCCGCGGTGTCGCCGTAGAGCGAGATGTTCGAGCGGGGCGACCAGACCAACGAGGTACCGCTCTGCGCCACGAGCGCGATGTCGCGGGCGGTCAGGCCGACGCCGTGCACCAGCGCGGTGCGGCTGGTGAGGATGTTGGGGCTGCTCTGCGTGAGGCAGGAAAACTCGTTGCGCGCGCTGGGCTCGATGCCTTCAGAAACATGCGGCAGGTACGCCGAGGCCGAGGGCAACGTGGTGGGCACCGCGGGGTAACCGCAGCCCGAGGTCAGCTCGGTGCCGCTGGTGTCTTTGAGCGGGAAGGTGTCGGAGGCGACGCCCGAAGCGCCGGCGATGCTGCCCATCTGGCCCGCGGGGTTCGCGTCGAGGTTGCGCAGCATGCCGGGGTTGCCGGTGCTGCTGAAGGTGGCGCCCACGATGGTGGTGGTGCCCGACATCACCTGGCGAAGCTCGGCCCACCGAATCTGCGTGGCGACGTTGCTGCCGCCCGACGCGATGCGGGTGTGGCCGCCGTTGCCAGTGCGCCAGTCGTGGCGGTGTTCGTAGCGCTCGGCGGTGCGCATCTGGGGGCTGGCCTGGAAGCTGATGTGGTCATGCGCGTTGATGAGGCCGGGCGAGACGATGGCCTGAGGGCAGAGCAACTGGGTGGCCGAGGCCGCGCCCGTCGTGGTGGTGCAGTCGCACGCAGCGCAGGTGATGGCGCCCGCGGAGTCGATCATCACCTGGCCGCCGACGTAGGTGACGCCGTCGGTGAGGATGACGCCGGTGACCAACCGGCCGGTGTCGCCGGCAGTGACCGAGCAGGTCTGCCCGATCAACGGCACGCGCGTGTTGAGGCCCGCGCAGCCCTTGATGGTGGCGGTGTCGGTGAACGACATGCAGCCGGCCTCGCAGCCATCGCCGCCGACGAGGTTGCCGTCGTCGCAGGTCTCGGTGCCTTCACGTTTACCGTTGCCGCAGCGGGGCGTGAGCGTGCAGTCGCTCTCGCAGCCGTCGGAAGGCGTCATGTTCATGTCGTCGCACTCTTCGGTACCTTCGGGGATGCCGTTGCCGCACACCTGCATCACCGCCCCGCCGCCGCCCGCGCCGCCGCCGGTCACGCCGCCGCCGGTGCCGCCACCCATCGAGCCGCCGGAGCCTCCGCCCATCGAGCCGCCAGAGCCTCCGCCCGTCGAGCCGCCGCCACCGCCGGTGGCCGTCTCGTTCAGACAGTCAGCCTCGCAGCCGTCACCCGAGTTGGTGTTGCCATCGTCGCAGGTCTCGCCAGTCTCGACGATCGCGTTGCCGCACACCGCGCGAGGATTGGGACATGCCGTGAGCGCCGCGCAACAGGCGACGCCGAGGAAGAGAACACGCAGCTGATTGGTCATTGAAGGTGCTTCCAGGTCGAACGAGGCCGGCCGAACGAGGCCCTTCTACCGGGATATGCACAAAAAAACAGCGCCCCGACCTCGAGGGCTGGGGCGCTGCGTCACGACCCGGAAACGAAGGCCGTCAGTGCGGGAGGATGTTGAACTCCACGCGGCGGTTGGCTTCTTTGCCCTTCGCGGTGGCGTTGTCTTCCGCCGGGCGATCCGGGCCGAAGCCCAGGGGCTTGAGGCGATCTGCGGCGATGCCCTTCTTCACCAGGTAGTTGACCACCGACCTCGCACGATCGCCCGACAGGGTGCGGTTGAACACCGCGTCGCCGGTGGTGTCGGTGTGCCCCTCGACCTGCACCGCGGTGATCTCTGAGTGGGAACCGAGAATCGAGGCGATCTGATCGAGCAACGTGTTGGAGCGCGCCTGGATGGTGGCCTTACCGGTGTCGAAGTAGACCTTGTCTTTGATCACCAGCTTCTCGGCGGTGATCACCACCAGCTGCTTCTTGGCGACGGGGCAGCCCTGGTTTTCCACCGGGCCCACTTCGTTGATGCAGTTGTCGACGTTGTCGGCGGTGCCGTCCTTGTCGGTGTCGGGGTACGGGCAGCCCTTGTTGCTCTGGGGGCCCTTCTCGGTCTTGCAGCCATCGAGGCGATCCACGGTGCCGTCTTCATCGGTGTCGGCGTCGGGGCAGCCGTTGTTCTCGACCACGCCCTTCACGTCGATGCAGGCATCGAGGCGGTCGAGCACGGTGTCGCCGTCTTTGTCGCCATCGGGGCAGCCGTTGTTGTCGGCCGAACCCTTCACCGTCGGGCACTTGTCCTTCTCGTCAATGACGCCATCACCATCGGAGTCGCCCTCAGGGCAACCGTCTTCATCGGCGACGCCGTCTTTGTCTTCGGCCTGATCGCGGCACTGATCCTTCTCGTCGTCGATGCCGTCCTTGTCGTTGTCCTTCTCGGGGCAGCCGTCGGTGTCTTCGAAGTTGTCGATGTCTTCGGCCTCGTCGACACACTTGTCGTTGTCGCCCTTGATGCCGTCGCCGTCGTAGTCAGCGTCGTCCGGCGTGGTCTGCGGGGCGCCGATGGTGAAGGAGAGACCGAACAACACCATCGCGTGCGTCCCGAAGTCTGCAGGGCGCCGGCCCAGGAACATGAACTTCGCGAACGGGCCGATGGAGAGCCCTTCGATGAGCGAGAGCTCGAAGCCGGCGCCGACGTCGAAGCCCACTCCGAAGCCGCCGGAGTTGAGGGTCACGTGCGCGTCGAGCCAGCCGTTGCCCCACAGGTTGCCCTTTCGTTTGCTGCCCGGGTTGACCAGGTACCCCTGCTCGTCATTGAACAGGCGCAAGCGTGCACCAAGACCGCCGCCGAACACCGCGCCGCGATCGAGGTACGTGTCGTTCACAGCCGAGACGCCGAAGAACTCGATCTGCGGCGAGACGGGCCCCAGAAACTTCAGCAGCGTCACGTCGAACTTGAGCGCGGCTCCCGTGACGAGGATCGACTTGTCGAGGCCCGTGCCCACCATCGGGTCGAGGTGAAAGTTCACCGCGGCCTTCTCGGCAAAGGAGGTGGTCGCGACGAGGGCAGTCGAGACGATCAAGAGACGCAAGCGCATGGAGTGACTCCGAAGGGGAAAAGCGCGCGGAACCTAGGCGCGAACCCGGGGGTGCTCCAAGCTGTATTTCCAGTGTTTTCAGCGCCCTCGGCGACGCTGGAACAGCGCAAGGCTGATCAGCACGAGCAGACCGGGGGCGCTGTCGCAGCCACAACCCGCGCGCGCACCGAGCGCCTCTTCTGCGCGCAGCAGCGTCACGGGCGAAGGTTCTCCCCCAGCGTCAGGGCTGCCTGCGTC
>JAYTAT010000075.1:0-2206 GCA_043737315.1 Archangium sp. | reverse complement strand
CGCTGAAGGGGGTGAGTGTTTCGATTCCGTTGGATCCGGTGAAGAAGTGAAGCCCTCGCCCAAAGGGTGAGGACCTTCTTTATTGCTCCGGCCGCGAGAACGTCGTGATTTGCTCTCGAAAAGCTCTTTCGCGCTGCCTCCAGCACGGCGACGGCGGTGGCGGTTTTCTGGGCGAGACGGGTGGTGGGTCGTTCGTTGAACACGTTGAGCGAAGGCGTGGCCCGGAGTCCAGTCGAAGTGCGCTACGAAATGGCATGTCCGACGCCGTCAACCGCCAGCTGGATCGTGCCGCGCAATTGTTGATGCAGGGTCGCCTGCCCGCCGCGCTCGAGGCGTACCGGCGCATCGTGCAGGCCGTGCCGGCTGAACTTTCTGCCCGGCAGAAGATCGCGGAGATCCTCGCGCGGCAAGGCGACAAGCAGGCCGCCGTGGCGGAGTACTCCGAGGTGGTCAAGCGCTACGCCGAGCAGGGTGAGTTCTTCAAGGCGACCGCGCTGAGCCGGGTGATTCTCACGCTCGACCCCAGCCACCAGCTCGCGCAGCAGCACCTCGCTGCGCTGTACGCCTCGCGGCCCGGTGCCTCGGGGCCTGCGCTTGCGTCGCACGGGGCCGCACTTCAGCCCGGAGCGTTCGGCCTCGCCGATGCAAACGACCCTTCGCAGCAGCCGCCCGAAGAGATCGCGCTCGAAGAATTGCTGCCCGAGGCCGAGCCGCCGCTTCCTCCGCGTGATGCGCTTCCGCACATTCCGCTCTTTTCGGCGCTGAGTACCGAGGAGTTCCTGGCCGTGCTCAACGGCGCGATCGACGCGAAGACCATTCGCGCGGGGCAAGCAGTGGTGACTGAAGGTGAACCGGGCAGCTCGATGTTCGCCATCGCGCAGGGCTCCGTCTCGGTGTGGCGGCAGGCGCACAAGGTGGCGGTGATGCGCGAGGGTGAGTTCTTCGGTGAGATGGCGCTGCTCTCGGGCGCACCGCGCATGGCCAGCGTGAAGGCCGACACCGACGTGGTGGTGCTCGAGTTTCCGCGGGAGAGCATGGGCCCGGTCATCCAGAAGCACCCCGGCGTGCGCGCGGGCCTCGAGCAGTTCTACCGCGAGCGCATGTTGGCAAACCTCATGCGCGCCCACCCGCTGCTCCAGTTGTTGACCGATGCGCAGCGGCTGGGCCTCACCAGGGCCTTCACCCCGTGCACGTTCGCGGCTGATGAAGTGGTGCTCGAAGAAGGCGCTCAGGGCGCGGCGGTGTTCCTGTTGCTGCGTGGGCAGTGCTCCGTTTCACACAGCAACCCGGCGGGGGTGTACCCCGACCTGGTCGAAGGCGATGCCTTCGGCGAGATCTCCGTGCTCACCAGACTTCCTGTCTCTGCCACCATCAAGGCGACGCAGCCGGTCGTCGCGTTGTGCGTGATGGCCGACGACTTCCGGGCGCTGGTGCTGGCGAACCCCGGGGTGAACAAGAAGGTGCAGCAGCTCGCCAGCGAGCGCATGACCCGCACGGCCAAGATGGCGTTGCAGGCCGACGCCGACCAGTGGGTCTGACGTCACGCGCAGGCGACCCGCTTCACCGTCTGGAGTGGTCGATGTTCATCCGTACGGTTGCTCCGAGGTGCTGGAGCGCCACCACCAGCGCGTCATCGTTCTCCACCACGACGCTGGGTCCACTCCGCTCCCCGGCAGCGCAGGCACCCACACCTTGACCCCCACGCTCAGCGATGAGGGTCGATGCCGAGAGCGCTCCGGCCCATCTCGCTGCGTCGGGCGGTGGATCATCGACGCCCAGCTCGGGCAACAGCCTCGACGAGAGGACATGATCTTCAGCCCTGGCCCTGGCGAACGGTGACTTTCAGGGGGTGGCAGGGGCAGGATACCGTTCGTGAAATTCCGCTGCCGCTGGTTGCTCTCCTTATTGGTGTTCGCGTGTGGGCCTGCGCCCGTCGAGCCTCCGCACTTCTTGTGGAGCGCCGATGCCCAGAGCCTCGACAACCCGCTGCCTGATCAACGGCTGATCGTCGACGGTGCGCTGACGCTGCGGCCGAAATGGTACCAGCCGTTTCTTCCGCCCAGGGCCATCACCGCGAAGTCGGCGGCGTACTTCAACAAGCTCGGGTTGCAGGGCGTGCGCGCGGTCACCTCGACGAGCCAGTTCGGCAGCACGTTGATTCGCGTGAGCCAACCGCTCGATCCCGACTCCATTGAGGGGAGCGTGG
>JAYTAT010000074.1:0-5599 GCA_043737315.1 Archangium sp. | reverse complement strand
CGTAGAGCTGCTCGCGGCTGGCCGAGTTGAGGTCGACGCCTTCGCGCAGAATCTCCACCAGGGTCTGCGAGGTCTCTTCAGAGATGTCGCCGCGCTGCTCGAGCTCGAAGAGATCTTCTTCGCCGTCGATGTCGATGGCGTTCTCGTAGATGGCGGCGTGCGCCTGCCCTGCGACGAGACTCAACGTCAAAACGAAGGCGGAAAATCGCATCGGGCGAGGCGTGAACGTACTTCACCCGGCGGGCGCAAAGTTCAGAGATTTGGGGCCCATTCGCCCAGAATGACCCGCGCCCGGCCTTCCATCGGGAGCTCGACCTCGCTCACCACCAGGCCCTGCGCCGTGGCCAGCTCGCCCAGGTGGCGCATCCACGGCTTGTAGGGCATCGAATTGTCCGAGCAGCAGGGCACGATCGCGAAGGGCACCCGGTGTTTGGCCGCGTAGTCGATGATCACCCGCGTGGCGCCGTCGGGGTGCATGCCCACCACCAGCTCACAGGCGCAGGGCTCTTCGAGGGTGAAGTCGCGCTCGGCGAAGGTCACCTTCAAGTGCTTGTGCCGGCGATCGAAGGTGATCACCTCGCAGCCGCGCCGGGTGAGCGCCTCGTTCAACTTGCCCTGGCCACCGGCGACGTCGAACACACGCGTTGCGTGGGGGAAACGCCCGCGGAGCAGCTCGGCAAAGAGATCGAAGCGGCGCTTGTCAGCCATGGATGCGGGCCCTGCTTACTCCACCGAGACCAGCCGCACCTTCTTGTAGATGCGCCGATCGAGCGGGAGCCTCATGTCGATGAAGCCCAGCGCCTCGTCGAACTCGAAGGTGAAGGTGGGCACGGGCGGCGAGATCGAGATGACGAGCTCGAAGCTCCAGATGGAAGTGAGGGTGGCCCGCCCCTCGAGCGCTTCGGGAGGAGGCGGCGGCAGCTTCTCTGCGGCGGTGCGCACGTCGACCAGCGCTTCTTTGTCGATCTTCGCGTCGCTCGAGGGCTGCACCAGATCCACCGAGGTCAGCTTGCCGTTCGCGTCCTGCACCACCCGAATCACCGCGCGCCGCGTCGCCTTGTAGGCCTCGCGCATCTGCTTCTGCAGCTCTTTACGCTGCTCGAGATCGACACCCGCGATGCCGCCCACCCGATCGTTGACCGCGGCCCGGCGGTTGGTGGTGTTGGGCAGGTCGCCCAGCGGGTTGCCGCTCTTGCCGTAGATGGAGGCACGCTCGGCGTAGATCTCGTTGTACAGCTTCAGGTTCTCCGAGGTCTGCTCCATCAGCCCTTTGAGGCCGCTCTTGGCCACGCGGTCCGCATCCCAGTTCTTGAGCAGGGCCTTGCCGAGCTGTGAATAGTACGGGTGCACCAGGCCGCGATCGACGCGCCCTTTGCCGAGCGTTTCTTTGGCCAGTGAGCCGACGAGATCTTTGGGCGGTTCCAGCGCGCGCAGCCCTCGGTTCGCCTGTACCTCGGCCTCCACGTCGATCACGCCGGCGTCGAGAGAAATGGCGAACCCAGAGCCGGGCACCAGAGTCACCTCGGCCCGGGGAACATCCGTCTCCTGAAGTTCCTTCTCGCCGGCAGGTGGAGGTTCGGGCGGAGGGGCAGGCTTCACTTCTTGAACGGCACGTTCCTGGGGCTTCCGCGGAGGAAGACGAACGACCGCGACACGCGGCGCGGGTTCAGCCGCGAGCTCTGGTTCAGGCGCCGGAGGAGGCTCGACGAAAACGAACTCAGCCGTAACCACCTTCTTCTCAACCGCAGGGTTTGGCCGCGCCGCCGCCCAGGCGACGAAGGCGCAATGAAAGACAACGCTCGCCACGAGCGCCACCAACCCCCATCTTCGCTCCTGCGGCCCCACGATGATCGACTGTGCCTCAGAGTTTGAGAACGCGCTCAGGGCTAACAGTTCCCGCCCTGCGCCGCCGCACCAACCAGAGCACCCCAAGCCCCGGCCACCACCCCAGTCCCGTCGAACAACTCCGCGCTGCAGGCAGCTCCACCCGGGCGACAGCCAGGGTGACCGCCGGTGGATCCTGACATGCGTTCACGCCTGAGACGCCCGAACTGCACAGTTGCCCCGGCAGACAATCACCCCCCCGCACGCACGGCTGACTGCACCGCGTCTGACTCGCTGCAGGCCCATTGCAGGTCGCGCCGCTCAGGCAGAACGTCGCGCCGATGACACACGGTTCGCCCGGTCGCGACGTCGATCGCTGGGGCCGCTGGCACACCTGCCGCACGACGTCGCAGGTCATGCCCGCCGAACAATCGGCATCGGTGCCGCACGGCGCCGAACAATACGTCTGGGGGTGCTGCGCATCACCCAGGCACCTGCGACCGCGGCACTGCCACGCCGCTTCGCATGCGCCCCCCGACGGCGCACAATCTGGATCTGCGGGAAGGCACGAACCCACTGCGCACACGAAGTTGGCCGCGCAGTTCTCTTCCCGTTCCGAGAGCCACTCGAGAATGAAGGCCGCCTGCGCGTCGACCCGCGTGTCGGCGCCATCCAGACAATCTTCGGTGCGGGTGAAGCTGTGCACGCCGACCAGCCGCTCGACCCCATCGTCGAAGGTGTGAAACGTCGGCCCGCCCGAATCGCCGTGGCACAGGCCGATGCTGGCGAAGTCGCCCAATGAAATGAGCTCAGGGGTGAACTGGCGGATGGTGAGCTGGGCGGTGCGTTTGGTGCCGGTACCCCCATCAGGCGAATCGGAGCCGTAGCCCACCACGCGCACCGGTTCCCCACCCAGGCCCGCGATGCTCTCGCGATTCCACGAACTGACGCGCGCGTTCGGCGCTGTCTCGAGCAGCAGCAGCGCAAGATCGAAACCGAGCCCCGCGGCTGCGTTCCAGCGCGGGTGCAGGCGGGTCTCCACCACCACCCAGGTGTTGGCGGGCGTCATCTGGGCCGCCGTGGGTGCGTTCGAGGCGGTGATGATCAGGCGGGCCTCGCCTCGCATCGCGGGGTCGACGCAGTGCGCGGCGGTCAGCAGTGTGCGCGGAGCTATCAACGTCGAGCTGCACCGGGTGGCCGCGCCGTTGGTGCCGCTGATGTCGAGCATGAAGACCGACTCGTCGCCGACCGTCGGCGTGCCGCCCACGATCGCCTCGCGCGTTTCCCCTGCGTGCGCTTCCTGGCCCTGGCGAGAGCAGCCGAAGCAGAGCAGGCAGAGGGCGGCGAAACGAAGCGTGCTCACTTCGTCTTAGTCTGCCAATTCGTTCAGCTGCGCGCCCGTCGGCGGCGAAGGAGGGGAACGGCGAGTAACCACAGCGCCATCCCCATTCCCGTCGAGGAGCAGCTTTGCGACTGCGCTCCGAGCGCGGCCGATGCGGCGGGCAGGCTGACGATGTTGAAGCGCACGTTCGAGGGCCGGCAGAAACGCTGCGAGTTGGAGCCCGCTTCGCACACCGAGCCGCTGGGGCAATCGTTGGTCACCAGGCAGCTCTTCACGCAGCGCGAGATGCCACTCGCGGGGCCGGTGCAGATGCCCTCGACGCAGTAGTCGGTGGCCGCGGAGCAGCTGTCGAGGAGCGCGCGCTCGGGCCGCTGCTTCATCACGCACGAGCCGGCGACGCACTGCAGGGTGGCCGGGCACTCGGCGTTCGTCTGGCAACCCCTGCTGCAATAGGTGTTGGGGTTCTGGCGATCGTTCACGCACAGCCGCGACTGGCATTGCACCGCCGCCGCGCAGAACTGACCTGTGCCCACGCAGTCGGCATCGGGACGGCCGCAGGCCTGAACGGAACAGATGTTGTTCTGTGCGCAGTCGCGCGGGCAATCGGGATCCATCGAGGGGTCGATGCACTCGGAGCCACACACACCATCGGCCTTGCACACGCAGTCTTGATCGACCGGCGTGCAGCCCGCCACGCACGCACCATCGGTGGCGCAGGTCGGCTGTTCCCAGGCGGCCATCGTCTGGCGGATCCACGGAGCGGCCACGTCGACGCGCCCGTCGTACCCCTCGTACTCACAGTTCTGATCGCCGTAGCTCACCACGCCCACCAACACCTCCTGGGTGCCGCCGGGCATCACCATGAGGCCGGGACCACCCGAGTCGCCCTGGCAGGTCTGCTTGCCCGCGGCGCCCGACTCGATGGTGTACGGCGTCACGCGGCGCAAGCCGTAGCTGACCTCGCGTTTGGTGCCTGTCGTCTGCCCACCCGCGACGGTGAGCCCAAAGCCCACGTGGCGGATCGCCCGGCCGACGTGAGCTGAAGTGATCGCCGTCTCGTTGATGGCGATCGGCGTGACGTCGAGCACCGGCGTGGCCAGGCGCAGAATGCCGAAGTCCCACGCGCTCTGGCTGTAGTTGGGGTTCTTGTACTGCTGCGCCACCAGCACGGCCCTGGTGGGCGACGCGGAGTACGTGCCGAAGGTGACGAAGTATTGAATGTTGGGGCCGTACGCGTTGATGCAGTGCGCCGCGGTGATCACCGTCTTGGGCCCGATGAGCGTGCCGGTGCAGACCGACTCGTAGCCGCCACCGTAGCGCACGGCCATCGCCACCACCGCCGGGTCGCCCATCGCCAGCGTGCCACCGATGATCGCCTCTTCCTGCGAGGCAGCCACGTGCGCCGCAGGGTCAATCAACTCAGAGGAGCCACAAGCGAGTCCAACGAGGGCGCCGGCCAACGCCACGTGGATTGCTCTGTTCTTCATCAGTGGAAACTCCATTGGCAGAGACACGACTGCGCGGTCCGCCTTAGCAAGGTGTGTGCCTTTTCCGGAGGTTGAACGATTTCAACCGACTGAGAGCCACATGTCCGCGCCTGCTGCGACGTGGGCGACTCGATCTGAGTCGGTTGAGGACAGGCCTGCACCATTCCCTGTGAAGCGGCTTGTCGAACGAGATACCCTCGCGCTCTCAGTGGCGACCGTTCTCAAAGGGGGGACCATCGTTGATCTCGAGCCTGCGGGCGTCGCGGTCGCGGATCTCCGGATTGAAGGTGACCGAATCATCGAACGCGCCACGGCGCTCGAGCCCAAACCCGATGACGAGGTGATCGACGTTCGCGGGAAAGTGCTTTTCCCAGGTCTCGTGTCGGCGCATCACCACCTCTACGCCACGCTGCTGCGGGGCGCGCCGCGCGTGGCCACGGGTTTCGGCGGCGAAGCCCACCTGCTGCAGCGCCTCGAAGACGTGATCGATGGCGATCAACTCGAAGCGGCCTCCACGGCGGGGGGGCTCGAGGGCCTGCTCTCGGGCACCACCACCGTCTTCGACGTCAGCGCGGCGCACTCGCACATCAGCGGCTCATTGAGTCGCGTCGCTCACGGACTCAACGGCGTCGGGTTGCGCGCCGTGCTCGGCTATCAGGTGACGGATCGTTCAGGGGCCCTGGTTCGGGAAGAGGCGCTCGAAGAATGCGTCTCGTATTTCGGCCGCGCACGGGGCCGCTTCCGCGGAGCCTTCGCGATCAACGGGTTCGGCTCGTTGTCCGATGACGGGCTGGCCGGCGTGAGAGAAGCGCGGCAGCGTGTCGAGGCGATGTTGCTGGCCACGGTGGGTGAAGACCCCCGCGAAGAGGCGATGAGCCGCGCGCGTTTCGGGCACACCGCCTCAGAGCGCCTCGTGCGCCAGGGCCTCACGGGCAGCCGCGTGGTG
>JAYTAT010000073.1:0-2209 GCA_043737315.1 Archangium sp. | reverse complement strand
CCCGCATGCGGTCGGCGGCTCCTTTTCCTGCGATGCGGTGGGGGCATGTTCGGCCCCAGCGCGCGTGTACTGCGTACCGAGGTTGTCGGTAGTAGAGGGTCTCCATGTCCCGCATCGCAGTCATCATGGGCAGCGCGTCTGATTGGGAGACACTGCAGCACTCCGTCTCGACCCTCGAAGAGTTCAAGGTGCCTCACGAGGTGCGGGTGATCAGCGCGCATCGAACGCCTGAGCTCATGTTCGACTTCGCGCAGTCCGCCGCGGACGAAGGGTTTGCGGCCATCATCGCCGGCGCAGGTGGGGCAGCGCACTTGCCGGGCATGGTGGCCTCGCTCACCTCACTTCCCGTTCTGGGTGTACCGGTGCAGACCAAGGCGCTCGCGGGGGTCGACTCGTTGTTGTCCATCGTGCAGATGCCGGCCGGGGTGCCCACGGCCACGTTCGCCATCGGGGTGGCGGGCGCCGTGAACGCCGCGTTGTTTGCAGTGCGCATGTTGGCCGTCAACGACGCTTCGCTTCGGGTCAGGCTCGCGGCGTATCGAGAAGCGCAGGCTCAGAAGGCGCGGGCATCGACCTCTGAGCTGCTTCCGGCCCCGGCGACCCGAAAAGCCCGGAAGAAGCGCTGATGTCCACGGTCGGTATTCTCGGCGGCGGTCAGCTGGGCCTCATGCTCGCGGAGTCACTCGACCACCTCGGCCATGAAGTGGTGGTGCTGGAGGCCGACCCGGATTCACCGTGTGCGCAGCGGCGCTCGAACGTCATCGCTGCGGGCCCCACCGATGCGAAGGCGCTGGCCGAGTTCTTCTCGCGTGTCGACATCGCCACCTTCGATTCGGAGAACACGCCTGCAGCCCCGCTGGTGCCGTACGCGGGCAAGCTCGCCCCTTCGTTGCGGGTGCTGGAGATCACCCAGGATCGTGCGAAAGAAAAAACCTTCTTGCGCGATGCGGGGTTTCGCACGGTGCAGTTCGAGCTGGTGCCCCCCGGCCAGGACGTAAAGGTTTCGGCGCGAAAGTTCGGGCTGCCGTGCATCGCGAAGTCGGTGCTGGGCGGGTATGACGGCAAGGGTCAGTTCCGGCTCACCACCGACGCAGAGGTCGACGCATTGCCTGCCGATGCGCCCGGTGGCTTCGTGCTCGAAGAAGTGCTGCAGCTGGAGCACGAGGTGTCTTGCCTGGTCGCGCGTGACGCGAAAACTGCGGTGAGCTTTCCGCTCTTCGAGAACCTGCACGCGCACCACATTCTGGATCTCACCGTGTTGCCGGCGCGGGTCGCCTCGTCGCTGCAGGATGAAGCGCGGCTGGTCGCCGATGGCATCGCGCGCGCGCTGGGCCTGGTGGGTTTGCTCACCGTGGAGTTCTTCGTCGGCACCGGGCGTGATGGTGTGCGGCGGCTCTACGTCAACGAGCTTGCACCCCGCGTGCACAACTCAGGGCACGTGACGCGGCAGGCGTGCACGGTGAGCCAATTCGATGCCCTCGCCCGCATTCTCACCGGCGTTCCGGTGGTGCAGCCCGAGGTGCACCGTGGCGCGTGGTGCATGGGGCAACTGCTGGGTGAGGTCTGGCTGGCGCAGGGGCGCACGGGTGGCGCGCTCGACCTCACGGCGTGGAAAGATTTTCCCGATGTGGTCGATGTGTACGTGTACGGAAAACGGGAGGCGCGTGCGAAGCGGAAGATGGGTCACTTCGTGGTGCACGCGGATACCCCAGAGCGTGCGCTGGAGCGGGCGACGCTGTTTCGGGACCGGCTTTGCAAGAGCTGACCTCGCCCTGCGAATTCAGCTGGCGAGCGCTTCCACCGTGAACTCTTTCCCGCAGTTCGGCAGCGCGTCGATCAAGTCGATCACCTGATCAGACAATGACGGATTGAAGAATGGCTTGGGCACGAAGCCCGTGGCGCCCGCTTCGATGGCCTCGTGCAAGCTGCCGTGGGTGACCGAGCCCGTCAGCACCAGCACCGGCGTCGACGACCGCATCGGGCCCCGGCGAATCGCGCGCAGCAACGAGAGGCCGCTCAGGTGCGGCATGTACCAATCGGTGATCACCACGTCGTAGGCCTTGCGGCGAAACATCGCGAGCGCCGTGGCCCCGTGCGGGGCTTCGTCGACGTTGCGGAAGCCCAACTGGCGCAGCAGGTAGCACAAGCACACACGCATCGAGGGGCTGTCATCTGCGACCAGGATCTGCGCGTCTTGGCGGTTCATGAG
>JAYTAT010000072.1:0-13543 GCA_043737315.1 Archangium sp. | reverse complement strand
GTAAACGAGGCCCTACCGCCGGTACTGGGCGAGCACGCACGTCACGTTGTCGTTGCCGCCATTCGCGTTCGCAGCGTCGATCAACTGAGCACAGGCCTTGTCGAGATCAGGCTGACTCTGGAGGATCTGCTCAATCTGCTTGTCCGGCACCATGCCCGACAGACCATCTGAGCAGAGCAGGAAGATGTCGCCGTCTTTCGGCTCGACGCGGTTGATGTCGACGTTGACCGTGTCCTTCATGCCCAGCGCGCGAACGATCACGTTCTTGTGCGGGAAGGCTTCGATCTCCTCAGGCGTGAGCTTCTTCGCCTTGAGGTAGTCGTTCAGCAGCGAGTGATCTTCCGTGATCATCCGCAGCGTGCCTTCACGGAAGAAATAGACCCGGCTGTCACCGACGTGCGCCACCACCACCTCGCTGTCCTTCGCGAAGTAGACGGTCACGATCGTCGTGCCCATGCCTTTGTACTTGGTCTCGGCAGAGGCCTTCTCGAAGATCCGCATGTTCGCGAGCTTCACGCCCGTGGCCAGCCGGTTCTCGTCGTAGTTCTTCTGCTTATCCATCTTGTACGGCCAGGTGATCTCGAGATCCTGGCTCGTCATGCGGAAGAACTCAGCCACCTCATCAACTGCAATCTTCGAGGCGACTTCCCCCGAGGAGTGACCGCCCATGCCGTCAGCGACCACGAAGAGGCGCTCCTCTGGCAAGAGCAGAAGGTTGTCCTCGTTGTGGTTCCGCTTCATTCCGACGTGGGTCTGGCCGGACACTTCGATTTTCATGGGCGTCGCAAGGCTCAAGGAAGAGATGACTGAAGCAAACGTCCTACGCCACGTAAAGCGACATCACGCCGCTGTCTCGAACGAAAGTTGATCGCCGGCCATCGTTTGACTTGCCTTCGCCGTACCTGCAGGCAGCTCCAGCACCGACTTTGCCCCGAAGTACACCTTGCTCATCTTCCACGGGGGCATGGCGTGGCGTATTTCGACGACCTGCCGGGCGGCGTCCAGAAAGACCGCGTCGATGGGGATCTTCATGAAGAAGGTGTGGATGCTGTTGCACGGCTCGATGAGCAACCCGTGCCCCAGCGGCAGGTCTTTGACCCCCATCAGCCCCTTGAAGCGCTCCATGAAAGAATCAGCTCGCGCGGCTTGATCAGCAAGCGGTGTGTTGCGTGTCAGGTTCATCACGCGATAGCGCATCGGCGTGCAGCCTACCTCCGCCCTCCCCTCGTTGGCTCGACCGTTCACGTTGGTCCTCGTTTCTCCCCAGATTCCCCCGAATACGGGCAACGTGGCCCGGCTCTGTGCGGTGACGGGCTGCAAGCTGGTGCTGATCGAGCCGCTGGGCTTCTCCATCTCAGACAAGGAATTGAAGCGCGCCGGCCTCGACTACTGGGACAAGGTCTTCTTGAAGCTCTACCCGAGCTGGGCCGCTTACCTGGCCGACACCGCCCTGGCCCGCCGCTGGCTCTTCACCGCGCGCGCCACCTTCGGCCTGTGGGAAGCGCGCTTCGAGGCAGGTGACCACCTCGTCTTCGGGGCGGAACCGACGGGCCTCCCGGCCGAAATCCTGGAAGGTGGGCAGGGCACCACGGTCACCATCCCCATGCTCGAAGAAAGCCGATCGCTCAACTTATCGACCGCCGTCGGAATTGGCGCGTTCGAGGCGCTCCGGCAAGTTCGGGGGTAGGCTTCAGCCCGAAATGGGCAACCCGCAGGTCGTTGAAGCGCTGTACCGGGCCTACCTCGATCGTGCGACGGGCTGGCTGACGTGTACCGCCCAGGGTCGTGAGACCCGCATTCCCTTTCGTGAAGGCAGCGTCGTCGGCACTTCGCTGGGCTCTGGTTTCGGTTGGCAGGGCACCGTGCCTGCGCTGGTGCAGAGCGGCCGCCTGGGCCTTTCGCAGCTGGATGCGCTCTGGGCGCGGGGAGAAGCCGCCGCCGTCGACTCCGACACGCTCGATGAGCTGGGTGTGTTGCCCGCTGAAGCGGAGTCCGCCCGCGTGCTCGCCAGCATTCGCGAGACCGTGCGTTTCGCAGAAGGCGTTCGTTTCGAAGCAGGTGACGTGGGCAGTGGCGACCTCGTCAGCGGCGCGCGCGTGGTGCGCGAGGCCTGGGCGATGCTCGCTTCGGCCGCTGAAGAGCCCGCGTGGTTCCGGCTCACCGATTTGTCCGCCGCCGCCCGGTGGGAACCCTCGGAAGAAGATCGCCGGTGGCTCGAGGCCTTCTCAGAGTGGAAGCAGGCCGAAGGCGCGACCGCCGACCAGCGTGCGCTGCTCGAGGTGCTGACCCGCAGCGGCGTGCTCGACTCGATTCCGGCCGAAGAAATGCGGCGCCGCGAGGCCGAGCGCCTTCGCCGGGAAGAAGAAGAGCGGGCGCGGGTGGAAGAAGAAGCGCGGCTCAGGCGTGAAGCCGAAGAGGAGCAGGCGCGGCTGGCTGAAGAGGCTCGGCTTCGGGCCGAGGCGCAAGAGACGGCCCGCCTGGCAGCAGAGGAGCAGGCCCGTCTCGAGGAAGAAGCACGGCTCGCTCGTGAGGAGCAAGAACGCATCGAGGAAGAAGCGCGTTCGGCGGAAGAAGCGCGGCTTCGCCTCGAGGCAGTAGAGAGAGCACGGCTCGAAGAAGAAGCCCGGCTGGCCGAAGAAGCGCGTCTGGCGGAAGAGGCGAGGCTCCAGCGCGAAGCAGAAGAGGCCCGGCTGGCCGAAGAAGCGCGGCTGGCGGAAGAGGCGAGGCTCCAGCGCGAAGCAGAAGAGGCGCGGCTCGCGGAAGAAGCGCGGCTGGCAGAAGAGGAGCGGCTGCGTCTCGAGGCTGAAGAGAAGGCCCGCCTGGAAGAAGAAGCGCGCCTTGCCCTGGAGGAGCGGCTGCGTCTCGAGGCCGAAGAGAAGGCCCGCCTGGAAGAAGAAGCCCGCCTTGCTGAAGCAGAGCGTCTCCGGCTGGAGTCCGAAGAAAGAGCCCGGCTGGAAGAAGAAGCCCGCCTTACTGAAGAAGCGCAACGTGCCCGCGAAGAGCAGGAGCGACTCGCCCAAGAGGTTCGCCTTGCCGAGGTAGAGCGGGCCCGACTCGAAGCCGAAGAACAGGCACGCGTCGAAGCAGGGGCTCGCCTGGCTCAAGAAGAGCGGCTGCGGCTCGAAGCAGAAGAGCAGGCACGATTGGCCGAGCTTGAGCGGCTTCGGCTGGAGGCTCTCGAAAACGCGCGCCGCGAACAAGACGAGCGCATACGCGCCGAGCAGGAGCGCCTCGATCAGGAGGAGCGCGAACGGCTCGCCGAAGAAGCCCGCGTGGCCGCCGAAGAACGAGCTGCCCTGGATGAGGCTCAGAGGCAGCGTCGACTCGCCGCCGAACAGGCCCGTCTTGCAGATGAACAGGCCCAGCGCGAAGCCGAAGAGAAGGCGCGGCTCGAGGCCGAAGAGCAGGCCCGGGTCGCCGCTGAGCAAGCGCGACTGGCTGCGGATGAAGAGGCGCGGCTCGCGGCCGAAGAAGCAGCGCGGCTCGTCGCGGAAGAAGCGGCTCGTCTCGAGGCAGAAGAGCAGGCCCGACTTGCTGAAGAAGCAGCGCGGCTCGCGGCCGAAGAAGCAGCCCGACTTGCCGCCGAGGAAGCAGCCCGGCTTGCCGAAGAAGCAGCGCGGCTCGCGGTCGAAGAAGCAGCCCGACTTGCCGCCGAGGAAGCAGCCCGGCTTGCCGCACGTCTCGAGGCCGAAGAGCAGGCGGACCTCGCCGCCGAAGAAGCAGCCCGGGTCGCCGCCGAAGAAGCAGCACATCTCGAGGCCGAAGAGCAGGCCCGGCTCGCCGCGGAAGAGCAGGCCCGGCTCGCCGCGGAAGAAGCAGCCCGGCTCGCGGCCGAAGAGCAGGCCCGCCTCGCTGCAGAAGCCAGCGTTGCAGCTGAAGAGCAGGCGCGGCTGGCTGCAGACGCAGCGCGGCTCGCTGAAGAAGAGCGCACTCGCCTCGCCGTCGAAGAGCAGGCCGCCGAAGAAGCACGTCAGGTTGAAGAAGAAGAAGTGCTGCTGGCCGCCGCCGCGAGGGTGCGCTTCGCAGCCGAAGAACAGGCGCGGGTGGCAGCCGAAGCCGCGCGTTTGGCAGAAGAAGAACAGACTCTCGCCGCAGAACGAGAGCGCCAGGAAAACGAGTCACGCCGCCGTCGCGCCGAAGCCGATGAGGTCGCTGAAGAGCGAGAGTTTCACGCCCGCGAAAGCCAACTCCGCTCGTCGGAGAACGCCCGTGCGCTCGCTGACGATGAGGCGCGCCTCGCTGCGGAAGCCGAATCGCGCCGTCAGGAAGACGAAGAAGAAGAGGCCCTGCTGGCCGCCGCGCGTGCGGCTCGCGTGCGCGTCGAGTCTGAGCGCGCTCAGGCTGCCCAGACCGCCAAGCCTGAGCAGCAGTCGCTGCTCGAGCGCATGAACGCCGCCCTTCGTCAGGCCACGTACGTTGGCCCCGCTCCCACCGCCGCGCCCGTACGCCCGCGCGAAGAGAAGACCGACCCGCACATCCTCGCGCCCGTGCAGCTGCGCGAGGCCGTGGTCCCCCCGACGCCGTCCTCTCCGTCTTCTCCCTCTCGCAAACCGCTCATGCTGGGCGGCCAGGGCCAGGATGAAGTCGATCTGTGGAGCCTGGTACAGCCCACCAGCACCTTGGCGCCCGCGACCGGTGGCGTGCAGAGCTTCGAAGAGGCGCTGCGTCGCGTCGACTCGAGCCTCGAAGCACTCGTCGGGCCCGTTTCGTCAGAGCCAGAGCTGCTGGTCGAGCCGATCATCGAAGCCGAGGTCGTCTCGGTCGGGCCCGGCTCCACCATGAACTCGCGCATGGAGGATCTCGAGGGCAGCGCGCCTTCTGATTCCTCTGCCGAAGCGGCCCGCCTGCGCCGGCAGCGCCTGCTCAAGCGCGCCATGGAGAACCTCGGCTCGATGCCCTCGAGCCCTTCGGGTCTGACCAGCAGCAGCGGCTCAGGTCTCTTCCCAGCGCCGCCGCCTTCCAGCCCGTCTGCGGTCAACAGCGCGCCTCCGCCGCCCAGCGTCTCCGAACAGCAGCTCGCTGCGCAGATCGAAGCGCGCCACTCGCAGCTCAGCCGCAAAGACCTCTTTTTGACCCTGGGCATCGCGCCCACGGCTACCAAAGAGCAGGTGAAGAGCGCGTTCCTGAACCTCGCCAAGATCTTCCACCCTGATCGCCTGCCGCCGTCGCTCCCTCATCTCTCGCAGAAGATGAGCGCGGTTTTCGAAGGCATTCGCGAGGCGTACGAGACGCTCTACGACGAGTCGAAACGTGCGGTGTGGCTGGCCAGCCAGCAGAACCAGGCCAAGCCGACCAACACCCAGCAGGCCAGCGACCTCTTCAAGATGGGCGAGGTCTTCTTCAAGAAGCGCGACTACAAACAGGCTGAGCAGCACTTCGCCCGCTCGCACGCGGTCGACAAAGCGGCCAACAGCCTCGCAGCGCAAGCCTGGTCCACCTACATGGATCCCACGCGCAAGGCCGAGGGTCCCGCGGCCCGCCAGATGATGCAGAAGGCGCTCACCATCGACCCCAACAGCGATCGTGCGCACTACCAGCTGGGCGTGATCGGCCGGGTGGAAGGCGACATGGATCGGGCCGAGAAACACTTCCGTGAGGCCGTGCGCTCGAACCCCAAACATCTCGAGGCCAACCAGGAATTGCGTCTCATCGAGATGCGCAAGAAGAAAGCCGACCCCAAGAAGGGCGGCGGTTTCTTCGGCTGACCGTCAGGGTCTCGAGCCGGCCAACCACCGAACGATGGCCTCCCGTTCGGTGTCGCGCAGGGTGACGAACTCAACGCCCATGCCCGGCGACTGGCCGGCTTCAGGAAACCGCCGCACCCAGGCCACCCGCGCCTGCGTCAGCACCGCCCCTGCGCCGGGGACCTCGAAGTGCAGCGAAAGTGACTCGCCCTGCTCCAGAAGCAGGTCGGATTTGAGAAAAGCGCCCCCGGTGGAAACGTCGGCCGAGGTAAAAGTGAGGGTGCCTGCACCGCTCGAATCCCTCGCAGAAAAGCGGGCTTGGATGGCCGAGCGTTCTTCTCTGCGCTGATCCGTTCCCATCAGGATGCAGTTGAAACGTTGACACCCCGGTTCGCAAGACGAAACATCCGCCCGGTTCCCGTACGAAAGGGCGTTACCCCGTGGCGAAGCAGCACCTCCTGCTGGTCGATTCCGATGCGAAGAGCCTTCGCGTCATGGAGGTCAGCCTCAAGAAGGCTGGCTTCCAGGTGACGACGGCCATTCACGGAAAAGACGCGCACGAGAAAGTTCAGATCAGCCCGCCGGATCTCGTGCTCTCCGAGACGCGCATGCCCGAGATGGATGGGCTCGAGCTGTGCAAAGTGCTCAAGAGCGACGAGCGTTTCCGTCACATTCCCTTCGTCTTTCTGACCAATCAGAAAGCCGTCGAGTCGAAGGTGAAGGGCCTCGAGCAGGGCGCAGACGATTACCTGACCAAGCCCATCTACATCAAAGAGGTGGTCACGCGCGTTCGCATGATCCTCCAGAAGGTGGAAAAGGATCGCAGCGAGCGCAAGGAGACCAAGAACGGCTTCGTCGGAAACCTCTCCGACATGGGCGTCGTCGATCTCGTGCAGACCTTCGAGATCGGCCGCAAGACCGGCATCATCAAGCTCGAGGGTGAGCGCGCCGGCATCGTGTATTTCAAAGAAGGCCGCGTCGTCGATTCAGAGCTGGGCCGGCTGCGCGGCGAGAACGCCTTTTACCGAATGCTCAACACCTTCGAAGGCAAGTTCGAGGTGTCGTTCGTACCCATCGATCGGCCCGAGCGCATCGAGGTCTCCACGCAGGGCCTGTTGATGGAAGGCATGCGCCGCCTCGACGAGTGGGGCCGCATGCTCGAGCAGCTGCCCCCGCTCGAGACCATCTTCGAGCTCGACTATTCGCAGCTGTCGGATCGCCTTGCCGAGATCCCCGATGAAGTGAACGGGCTGCTGCGTCTGTTCGACGGCCGCCGCAACCTCTCGCGCGTGGTCGATGACTCCGACTTCGAAGATCTCGCCGCGCTGGGAATCATCTCCAAGCTGTACTTCGAGGGGCTGATCAAAGAGGTCGGTGCGCCGTCGATGGAAGGCGATCGTCCGCGCAAGCCGGGCATCGAAGAGTGGCTCAACACCGGCCCCGCGCCGACGGGTGGCGAAGCGGTCGGGCCTCCTTCCGTCACGCCCGCCGGCACGTTGCCCCCCGCCGTTCCCGCAGTCGTCCCGCTCCCCGGGCCGTCGGTGTTCGACGAGATCGACGCCGCCGAGCCCGAATTGCCGCCGATGCCGGTCGACGAAGAGCCGCTCGACATGCCGCTCGATCTGGCGCCCGTGCCGGTGCCCGCCGCACCGCCGCCGGTGCACTTCGAGCACTCCACGTCGAAGGCCGACGTGCACAAGTTCGAGCCTCGCCCCCGCGGGTCGACGCCGTCTTCGCCGCCGGTGCCGATGCCATCGAGCCCGACGCCGGAACCCGGCTCGCAGTTCCTGGTGGAGCAGCCGCCTCGCGAGCTGGAGCGTGCCCGTAAGCAGCTGCTCGACAAGTGGGCATCCATCGAAGGTGAAGGGCCGCAGACGAGCTCCTCCTGGGGTGCGACTTCGGGGTGGAACAAGTACGAGCCCCGCAATTCGCCAGTGCCGCAGCCGGTTCCGCCCTCGCGGCCCAGTGCACCGCCCTTCTTCGGAGGCGCCGCGCTCGAGCGCCGTGATCTGCCCCAGTCGCAGGCCCCTCGCCCCACCGCGCCGCCTGTTTCGCTGATGCCGCCGGAGGACCTGGTTCCGATCGAGCCTGTCTCCGAGACGGTCTCGGCCGGGGTCCTGCCTCAGCCCATCTCGACGCCGCCGACGCCGCCGCCGATTGCTGCGGTCCGGCCGCCGCCTTCAACGCTGCCGCCGCCCGTGGTGCCGTTGGCCCCTGCGGCGCCTCCGGCCGTGACCGTGACGCCGGTGGGCAAGCTGACCGCGCCCAGGCCGGTGCCGCCTCCCGCGGTCGAAGATCAGTTTTTCAGCGACACCGATGGCAAAGACTCCCAGCCACTGTCCATCGAGAATCAGGCCCCCGTTCGTGGAAATCGCACGTGGGCGATCGTGATCACCGCGGGCCTCGCCCTCGGCATCATCGTGGGCATCGTGATCGCCAACAGCGATCCGGACGCAGTTCCCGGCGTGGTCGATGCGGGCGTCACGGTGGTGGTCGCGCCGGTCGACGCAGGCGACGAGTTGATCGATGCCGGCGGGGAAGTCGCCCTCGTGCCTGAGGTCATCGAAGACGCCGGGAGCGCCGTGGTGGTCGCGCCCGTCGATGCCGGAGCTGCCCTCGCCGCCGAGGTGAAAGACGCGGGCGTTGCCGAAGTCGACGCAGGCACCGCCGTGGTCATCGCCCCGAAGGACGCAGGCCCTGCCGTCGCGAACGTCGCGGTCGATGCAGGCACGAGCCTCGCGGTCGCCACCAGGGATGCCGGAGTGGCGGCGCCCCCCGATGGCGCCCAGGCCAAACTGGTGGAAGACGCGAAAGCAGCGCTGGTCGCTCAGAAGTACCGCAAGGCCGTGCAGCTCTACCGCGAGGCGCAAAAGCTCTCGCCCGACGACGGCCCGCTGCGCTCGGGCCTGGGCATCGCGTTGGTGATGTCTGACATGGGCTACAAAGAGGCCATTCCCTACTTGAAGGACGGGGTGAAGGCAGACCCGGCCAACTCGCAGGCATGGCTGGCCCTGGGCATCGCCTTTCAGAACCTCGGCCGCGACGCTGAGGCCAAGACCCCCTACCGCGAGTTCTTGAAGCTCAAGCCTCGTGGGTCGCAGGCTGACGAAGTACGGGCCGCCCTGGCCGGCATCCCCTGACGGAGATCGACTCGGTACGCTGGCAGGGTTAGAGCAGTTGCGTGTTGTGCCTGGGCATCGAGACGTCGTGTGACGAGACAGCCGCCGCGGTGGTTCGTGATGGCCGCGTCGCGCTCTCTGACGTGGTGTCGACGCAGATCGACATTCACCGGCGCTATGGCGGCGTCATCCCCGAGCTGGCCAGCCGCAATCACCTGCTGCAGGTGATGCCGGTCATCGACGAAGCGCTCACGCGCGCGAAGCTGGTCTTGAGCGATCTCGACGTCATCGCGGTCACCTCGGGCCCCGGGCTGCAGGGCGCGCTGCTGGTGGGGCTGCAGGTGGCCAAGTCGTTGAGCCTCGCCACCGGCCTGCCGCTGGTGGGCGTCAATCACCTCGAAGGTCACCTGCTGGCGATTCGCCTGTCGCTCGATGCGCCCGAGCCGCCGTTTCTGGGGCTGGTCGTCTCAGGCGGTCACACCACGCTGTACGAAGTGCCCGCGTTCGGCACGTACAAGAAGCTGGGCACCACGCGAGACGATGCGGCGGGTGAGGCCTACGACAAGGTGGCCCGGTTGCTGGGGCTCCCCTATCCGGGTGGGCAGCCCATCGACGAGCTCGCGCAGAGAGGCGACCCGAAGGCCATCGCTTTTCCCCGCGCGCTCAAGAGCCACGACGTGCCCGACTGGAGCTTTTCGGGCCTCAAGACCGCGGTGCTTCATCACGTGCAGCAGCACGGCGTGCCGACGGGCCAGGCGCTCGCGGATCTCTGCGCATCGTTTCAGGAGGCGGTCGCCGACGCGCTCACCATGAAGGTGATGCTGGGCGCGAAGAAGGCGGGGGCCACGCAGCTGGTGCTCTGCGGCGGCGTGGCGGCCAACTCGCGCCTGCGGGGGCTCGCCCAGGAGCGGGCCGATGAAGCAGGCGTGAAGCTGTACCTGCCCCCCAAACGGCTGTGCACCGACAATGGGGCGATGATCGCGGTGGCGGGCGCAGAGGCCTATCGGCGGGGCGTGCGCTCCGAGTTTTCTCTCAACGCAGACCCGTCGTGGAGGTTGTGATGGCCGAGCACCCGAGGGACATGCTCAAGCGGTTGCACCTCCAGCCCAAACACAGCTGGGGTCAGAACTTTTTGTCTGACGATCGGGTGCTCTTCGAGATCGCGGAAGAAGCGATGCTGCGGCCGGGCGAAGCGTGCGTCGAGCTGGGGCCGGGGCTGGGCCACCTGACCCGCTTTCTTCTCGCCACGGGCGCGAAGGTGACCGCGGTCGAGCGCGATCGCGACATGGTCAAGGCGCTCAACTCGCTCAAGCTCGAGGGGCTGACCCTGGTCGAGGGCAACGCCGCCGAGATCGACTTCGCGAAGATCGCCAACGCTGATCAGGTGGTGGTGGTGGGAAACCTGCCGTACCACCTGTCGAGCCCGATTCTCTTCGAGGTGCTCGACCAGGCCGATCACGTGTCTCGCGCGGTGTTCACCTTGCAGAAGGAAGTCGTCGAACGTGTCGCCGCCGAGCCGGGCACGCGCGAGTCGGGCATCCTCACGGTGATGCTGGCGCTGCGTTTCCAGGTCGAGAACGCGTTCGAGGTGTCGGCAGACATGTTTCATCCGCCTCCGAACGTCGACTCCGCGGTGCTCAAGCTGACCCGCTTCCCCAAGCCACGCGCTGAAGTGAAGAACGAGCTGCGGTTTCGCAAGGTGGTGAAGGCGGGCTTCGCGCAGCGGCGTAAGACGCTGGCCAATTCACTCAAGACCGAGAAGACCCTCACCACCGACTGGGCCCCGGTGCTCGAGAAGGCGGGCGTCGATGGGCTGCGCCGCGCCGAGACGCTCACGGTCGAAGAGTTTGCTGCCATCGAGCGTGCGCTCGGCTAAGCCAGACTCATGATCCGGCTGATGGCGTGGATGGTTTGGGTGGGGTTGATGGGCTGTGGCCTCTGTACTGAGGTCGAGACCTTCTACCGGGGCACCCGAACGGGAACGCTGGTGGTGGCTGAAGACGGTCCTGGACAACAGGCCTTGCACCTTCGGCCCATGGCCGGCCCGTGGGACGATCGCACTCCGTTCTCGGGCGGGACCTCCTGCAGCGGCCCGAGCATCGCGGAGGCGCCCGGCCAGGTGATCACGGCCTGGCTGTCACCCGACGACTTCGCCTTGGTGGACGCGCGCTGTTCGCAGCCCGACGGCGGCTCCTTTGGGCCTCGTCCCGTGGCGTGCGCTCCGGGGCCGACCGATCCGCAGGCCACCAAGACGTACACGCTGCCGACCTCAGGCTCGATCGTTCATCAACTCGAGCTGCTCGAGCCTTGATTCGGGCCTGAGCCTTTCCCAGGGGGAGAAGGGGGCCGGCGAAGGCTGCAGCTCGCTTGCAAAGAAGTTCCACACCGCCGCCACGCGGGGCACGTCTCTTTCGCGCGCGGTGCCCGACGAGCCAGAGCGTGTCTTCCGGCGGCTCGACCCTCAACCCATGAAGGGCCGCAGTCGTCTCGACCGGTCGCAGGCCCCGGCGGCCAGAAAAGAAACGGGAGCAAGCACCAGCGCAAGCCCGTGCACCGCGGCGACCAGCTGCGAGGTGAACAAGCTCGTGCGCAGCGCGACCTTCGCGTCGCGGGCGTGCAGCGCGAGCCAACGGGAAGACGCCAAGCCCGATAGGTCGCGGTCCCGCGCGATCCACGGCGCGTCATTCCATCACGGGCGTTATCCGACACGCCCGAGGAGCCTCGGCGCGCCGACCGGTAGCCAACGCTTCGCGATCAAATAAGTCGGCGCCCCGCGGTGCGACGGGCGACTGGAAGTTCGTCACCCGCCTCGGCCAACGCGCGACGCCGCTCGCCTCAGTCGGTGGACGTCACCGCCGCAGGGGCCCGGCAGCGTTTGAGTGTGACCGGGCACCGCTGAACCAGTTGCCGCTGCCCAGTCCGCGCGAGTGCGAGTACTCGCCCGAGGTCCACGTCCACCCGTCGAGATCCCAGGTCATCTCGCGCAGCTCTTCGGGCAGGTAGGTGCGCATCGAGCTCACCGTGCCGTCCCAGACCGCGGCGGCCAGCGCGATGGGGGAGAACCAGGTCAGCGCGGCGCGTTGGAGCAGCTTGTCGTTTGCGAGCGCAGGGGTGGCCAGCAACGCCAGCAGACCGACGGGCGCCATCGCCGCGAACGACAGTGGATTGCGCACGAGCCCCTCGGCGATGAAGACGCCGGGCGCGTCGTGACAAGCCCCGCGCAGGACCTCGCGCGCGACGTTCGGAGGAAAGTGGTGGAGCGCGTTGATGATCACCCTCACGCGCCCCTTGCCCAGCTCCGATGGAATTCGTGTTGCATCGACGGGCTCGCGCACGAAGCTGAGCCTGCGGTTGGCTGCGGTGAGCTGCTCCCATTTGTCGGTCGCGGGAAACAGATCCGACATGAGAAAGTTCACGTCGTGGCTGCGCTTGACCATCGCGGTGCACAACACGTCGGCAGGTGCCCCTGCGCCCGAGCAGAGATCGAGGATCTTCGTGGTGCCTGCGCTCTGCAGACAGCGGGCGAGGGGCGCCACGAGGCCATCGAGCATGTGGCCCCAGCGCAGCGTGTTGCTGAGCGCCTCGACGATCGTCTCCCGCAGGGCCACAGGCGCCCACGGCGCGTCGTTGAATTCGAAGAGCTGGAGACGGGGCAACGGCCCGTCAGTCCATCGGGTGGAGCTTCTTGAGCGCCGCGATGACTTTTTCACGCGCGAGGGTCTTACGCGGTTGATGCGGCGGCGGAATCGGCTTCTTTGGGGATGCCTGTTCGACCGCAGCCTTCGCGCGCGCCAAAACCCGCGAGGGAATCTTCACCTGGCGTTTCACGTGTACCGCTTCTGGGCGATCGCCCGTAGCAGCCCACCGTTTGACTCGAGGAACCGGCGAAACTCGCCTTCGTCGAGACGCATGCGGCTGAGCACGCCGTGAATGAGTTCGTCGACCGGCCGGGCCTCGGCCTTCTTGAGTTCCATGGCGATCTTGAGCATCGCCACGCCGTAGAGCGGGCTCGCGACGAGCTCGTTCGGAACGCTCTGCGCTTGCTGTTCAGCTTCCAGGGCGACGACCCTCGACTGCTTCCCCCGCGAGATGGCCATGCCGTGACCATATGTGACGTGACATGTCTGGTCAATGAACGGCTTGATCTTGCTCGCCTTTCTGGAAGTTCCGTTGCGTGAAGAGCCCTTCTCGTGGTTGTGTGCCGCACTCATTTGGGGCCGGTAAATCGGCCTTGGCGCGCATGAAACTGGACCATCGTTACATCGTCGTCGAGGGTCCGATTGGTGTCGGAAAGTCCTCGCTCACCCACATCGTTGCCGAGCGATTTCAGGCTCGCCGCGTGATGGAGGTGGTCGAAGAGAACCCCTTCCTGGCCAACTTCTACGGCGACCGCGCGAAGTACGCGTTTCAGACGCAGATGTTTTTTCTGCTGTCCCGCTTCCGCCAGCAACAAGAGCTCTTCCAGCAAGACCTGTTCGCCTCGGTGACGGTGAGCGATTACCTGTTCGCCAAAGACCGCATCTTTGCCGCGCTCACGCTCGACGAGAACGAGATGGGGCTCTACGAGCGCATGTTCGAGGCGCTGGGGCCCCGGGTCGCCAAACCGGACCTGGTGATCTACCTGCAGGCCCGCATGGACGTGCTGCTGGCGCGCATCAAGAAGCGGGGGCGCGACTTCGAGCGCAAGTTCGACGTGAGCTACCTCGAGTCGCTCTGCAAGTCGTACAACGACTTCTTCTT
>JAYTAT010000071.1:0-2211 GCA_043737315.1 Archangium sp. | reverse complement strand
CGATTAGAGTCGGTTTCGTGACGCACGACGAATTGATTGGTGGCGGGTTTCTCCTCGAGCCCATCGGCCACCGGCCGGTGATGGCACCCGAGTTCTTTTCCCCCGAGCAGCGCGCGCTCTTCGAGACGGCCCGCAGGTTCAGCACTGAACAAGTGCTGCCTCGCGCCGATCGCATCGAGAAGAAAGATTTCGCGCTGCTGCGTGAGCTGCTGCGCAAAGCCGGCGAGCTGGGCCTGCTGGGCATCGACATCGAAGAGGCCTACGGCGGCTCTGGGCTCGACAAGACCACCACGCTGGTCGTCGCCGAAGCGAAGAGCCTGCTGGGCAGCTGGTCGGTCACCTTCGCGGCGCACACCTGCATCGGCACCTTGCCCATCGCCTGGTTCGGCACGCACGAGCAGAAGCTGAAGTACCTGCCCACGCTGGCCAGTGGTGAAAAGGTCGCCGCCTACGCGCTGACCGAAGCGGGCTCGGGCAGCGATGCGCTGGGGGCCAAGACGCGCGCGGTGAAGAGCGCAGACGGCACGCACTACCTGCTCACGGGTAGCAAGCAGTACATCACCAACGCCGGTTTCGCCGACGTCTTCATCGTCTTCGCGAAAGTCGATGGCACGCAGTTCAGCTGCTTCATCGTCGATCGCGACACGCCGGGGCTCAGCGTCGGGCCCGAAGAACACAAGATGGGCATTCGCGGCTCGTCGACGTGCCCGTTGATCCTCGAAGAGGCGCGCGTTCCGGTGGGCAACCTGCTCGGTGAGATCGGCCGCGGTCACAAGATCGCCTTCAACATCTTGAACCTGGGCCGGCTCAAGCTGGGCGCAGGCGTCATCGGCGCGATGAAGCTGCATCTCGCAGGTGCCTGCACGTACACCAGCGATCGACGGCAGTTCGAGACCCCCATCATCCGCTTTGGGCTCACGCGCGAGAAGCTCGCCCGCATGCTCACGCACACGTACGCCGTCGAGTCGATGGCGTACCGCACCTCTGGCCTGATTGATGAAAAGGTCGCGAAGGGCACCGCGCTGCTGGCAGCCATCGAAGAGTTCGCAGTGGAAGCGAGCATCTTGAAGGTCCTCGGCAGCGAGTACTTTGGCCAGCTGGTCGATGACGGCGTGCAGCTGCACGGCGGCGCGGGCTTCATCGAGGAGTACCCGGTCGAGCGCGCGTACCGCGACTCGCGCATCAACCGCATCTTCGAGGGCACCAACGAGATCAACCGGCTCCTCATCGGAGGCACGTTGCTCAAGCGCGCCCTGAAGGGTGTCTTGCCCCTCTTCGATACCGCGGGCCTGCCTGCCACCGAAGATGCCAACGTGGAAAACCTGAAGCGCCTCGCGCGGCTCACGCTGCAGGTCGCCGTCGAAGCGCATGGCCCTCAGGTCGAGAAGCACCAGGGTGTGCTCGCCTGCGTGGCCGACCTGGTGATGGATGCCTTTGCCCTCGACGCGATGACCGCGCGCAACCGGCAGTGGGCGAAGAGCAAGGCGCTCGAGCCCTGGCGCGTGGCTGCGGTGCAGCGCTTCTCGAACGACGCGCATGGCCGCGCGCTCTTGTCGGCGCGGCGCGCGATGTCGGCGTGTGTTCAAGGCGATGCGCTGAAGACCCGGCTGGCCGAAGCGAGCGCGTTGATCGTCTGGCAGCCGCTCGATGCCGAGGCGCTCGATGAAACGCTGGCTTCCGCGGTCGAAGCCGCGCGCGGCTACCCTTCGCTTTGCTGAAGGTCAGGGGGGCAGCGCGCTGATCACCCGGCAGGTCCAGGTGCTGTTCCATCGCCGTTCGGCGATCCGCGCGATGGCGTGCCGACCTTGAACACCAGCCGCACCTTGCCGGTCGGAATGACCACGTCGCCCACCCACTCGACGCGGCCGGCGTGGTGATTTGGCAACTTGAGCGTCGGGGGCCGAAAAGTGTCGGCCAACAAGTCGACCCCACGCGCCGGATCATGGGTGCCCGTCAGCACGGAGGTCACGCCCGGCTCCAGCGTTCCTTCCCAAAGAGTCACCGTTCCTCCATCGAACGCGAGTGTGAGCAGCAGCAACAGGCGCGTCATGCGAGCTGCAACACGTTCACGCCCAGGCTGAGCGGGAAGAACGCTTTGGGTCCCGGCCCCGACGGGTTGAACGCGATGCCATCGACGCCCGCCCGGGGGAGCAGCTCGAACAAGGCCTTCGCACCCAGGTGCTCCACCCGCATGCCCGGCACCTGCGCGAG
>JAYTAT010000070.1:0-5622 GCA_043737315.1 Archangium sp. | reverse complement strand
GCTCGTAGCCGTACCGGAACGTGCCATCGAAGTTGAGCGAGAGAAAACGATCTGGTGTGCCGGGAAACCCGGCGTACCAGGTGCCCATCACCAGCGCGGTCGCCTTGTCGTACTTGAGCTTGGTGGTGAGCCACGGCCCGTTGAGCGCCTTGCCCTCAGAGACGAACACGATGTCCGTCACGCAGACCGACGCGTCGGGATCTTCGGCCGGGTAGTGATCGAGGATCTCGACGGTGAAGCGGCTGCCCAGCATCGGCGGGTTGAGCGGCACGCTCTGCGCCCCGCGCACGTCTTCGATCGACAGCGTCTGCGACTGCTTGCCGCTGCGAATGACGATCTTCCGCGCGCGCGAGTAGTCGTTCCACGTGTTCGCGTCGAAGTTGTTGCCTGAGTTGATGCGCAGCTCATCAAGGCGCACCGGGCCGTTGAAGCCGAAGGTGAGCAGCTCGTTGAGCGGATCAGACGTGGCGCTGCACCACGCGGTGGCGTCACGCGCGTCGAGCAGATTGAGCGGCTGATACAGCGTCGGCCGGGAGTCCTTCTTGAAGTAGTTGGTCGCCTGCGCGTAGCCGATGCTCCCCGCATTCACGGGGAACGCGACGAGCGCTGCGATCGCGCCGGTGACCAGTCTGAGGGTCGACATGGCCTCACTATGCCACGGAACATTTCGACCCTTGCGGTGTTCCGTCTGCGTGGCATGACGCCCCGCATGAATCGACGAGCGCTGTTGGTCATCATCACGTTGGCGTTCCCTGCCTGCCAGACCTGCGGCAGAGGGGAAATCGTCGATGCCGGAGTCGACGCCGGCCCCCCGGTGCTCAGCGAGAAAGAGCCCAACGACTCGGCCACCACCGCGCTGGTGCTCGAACGTACCTCGATGGTCGAAGCCAACCTGGGCGCAGACCCTCAGAAGCCCGATGTCGACTGGTACGTGCTCAAGACCGCGCTCCCCCGCACCGTCGACTTTCAAGCCAGCTGCCCCAACGGCGCAGACATCAGCCTCGAGGTGGTCGACGAGAGTGGCGGGGTGCTCGCGCAGGTGAACGCGGGTGGCGTGGGGGCCAACGAGCGGCTGCCCAACCTCGACGTCTCCGCGAAGACCTTCGTGCGCGTGGTGGCCGTCAAGAAGGGCGTGGGCGGCGCCTACCAGGTGACCACGAAGTTCGCCGAGCGCATGCCCGGCTACGAAATCGAACCCAACGAGCGCAAGGTCGACGCCACGCCGGTCGCGTTGGGTCAGGCGATCTCGGGGTCCATCGGCCACGGCGGTGACGTCGACTGGTTCCGCTACGAACTGCCGGCGGATGAGGCGGTGCAGGCGCCGCTGGAAGAACTCGACGCGGGCGTACCCGACGCGGGCGCCGATGCCGGGATGATCGCCGAGAAGCGCCTCGCGTTGCGCGTCGACATCAGCGCGGTGGAAGGCGTCTCGACTGACCTGCAGATCCTCACGGAGGCCGAAGCGGTGCTCTTCACCGCGAAGTCGAAGGAGAACGGCCCCCTCTCGCTGCGCAACGTCGGCGTGCGCGCGGCCGACCGGGTGATCTTCATCGCGGTGCGCAGCGCGACCATCGGTGCGGGCAAAGACGTGAAGAAGGGCTCCAACGCCGAGATCTCGTACACCCTGACCGTCGCCCCCGAAGACACCTCGGGCAACGCAGAGTTCGAGCCCAACGACGAAGCCTCCCGCGCCACCGACATTCCGGCGAACAGCTACCGCGACGGCTTCATCAGCCCCAAGGGCGACATCGACGTGTTCCGGCTGATCACCGACGGGCCCTCGATCGCCAAGCTGCAGCTGTCGGGCGTCGACAAGGTCGACCTGGTGCTCTCGGTGGTGAAGGCGGTCGACGGCAAACCCGACGAGGTCGTACTCAAAGCCAACGAGGGGATCGCGCGTGAGCCCGAGCAGCTCAACAACGTCGCGTGTGACGGCGTGTGCTTCATCCGCGTGGAGGCCGCGAGCAAGAAGGTCGACGGCAAGTGGGTGCGCGAAGACGAGAACGCCGACCAGCCGTACCGGCTCAACGTCGTGGTGCTGCCCGACGACGGCAGCGAAGAGAAGGAAAGCAACAACACCGCCGCGGCGGCCACGCCCGTGAAGTTGGGCAAGCCGATTCGCGGCACGATCTACCCGAAGAAAGACCTCGACTACTTCGCCATCGATCTGCGCGATCGCCCGGTGAAGACGGCCCTTCGCGCCACGGTCATCGGCGTCTTGAAGGTCGACGTGGGGCTCTACCTGCACCGCGTGGAAGAAGACGGGAAGCTGACCCTCGTGCAGACGAGCGACTCGGCCAAGGGCGACAGACCCGAGACGGTGCGCTTCGCCGCTGAGCCCGGGCTGTACGTCATCGAGGTGCGCGACGCGAAGAACCGCGAAGCGAACTTCCAGGACAGCTACCAACTCAGCGTGGATGAAGGCGAAGAGTGAATTCTGGCCCTGGGGGCGCTACACAGAGTGACCCATGGAGCAGAAAATTCTCCAGCTGAAGAAGACCCTCAACGCAGTCATCCTGGCGCACTACTACCAGGAGAGTGAGATCCAGGACGTCGCTGACTTCGTCGGCGATTCGCTCGCGCTCGCACAGGTGGCCGAGAAGACCACCGCCGACGTGATCGTGTTCTGCGGCGTTCACTTCATGGCCGAGACCGCGAAGATCCTGAACCCCGGCAAGCTGGTGCTCCTGCCCGATCTCGACGCCGGCTGTTCGCTGTCGGATCGGTGCCCGCCAGACAAGTTCAAGGCCTTCAAGGCGAAGTACCCCGATCACTTCGTGGCCACCTACGTGAACTCGTCCGCTGCGGTGAAGGCGATGAGCGACGTCATCGTCACCAGCTCGAACGCGGTGAAGATCATCTCGAAGGTGCCGGCCGACCGGCAGATCATCTTCGCGCCCGATCAGCACCTGGGCCGCTGGGTCACCCAGAAGACGGGCCGCGAGATGGTGTTGTGGCCGGGCAGCTGCATGGTGCACGAGATCTTCAGCGAGAAGCTGATCGTGCAGCTCAAGGTGCAACACCCCACCGCCAAGGTGATCGCGCACCCCGAGTGTGAAGCCTCGGTGCTCCGCCAGGCCGACTACATCGGCTCGACCAAGCAGCTGCTCGAGTTCAGCCAGAAAGACGACGCCACCTGCTTCATCGTGGTGACCGAGGCCGGCATCATTCACCAGATGCAGAAGGCCTCGCCGAACAAGACCTTCATTCCCGCGCCCCCGGACAACGGCTGCGCGTGCAACGAGTGCCCGCACATGCGGCTCAACACGCTGGAAAAACTGTACCGCTGCATGCGCGACAAGACGCCCCGCCTCGAGCTGCCCCCCGGGCTCGGAGAGGCCGCGCTCAAGCCCCTGAAGCTGATGCTGGAGTGGAGCTGACCTTGTTCAAATTCTACGCAGTGCCCGCCTGGAAGTTGCTCGACGAGAAGACCGCGCTCGCGATGGGGGCCAATGCGCCCGAGGTCGAGCCGCTGAACTGCGCCGCGTCTGATCCCGCCTTGATCGAGCTGGCGCTGGCCCAGGTGGAGTACCGCGGCTTCAAGGCCCGCGACCGCGCGCTCGAACTGCTCGCCGCGAAGAACCCGGCGGTGTTCGCGAGTTCCCCAAACGATCTTCCCGCGCTGTTGCGGACCGCCGATCAGCTGCTCACCATCGCCAAGATGGATGCGGGTGAACGCGCGCGCGTGTGGCGTTGCCAGTGCGGCACCCGGTACGCCGTACCCGTCGCGTTGGTGCGCCCGGTCTCGCTGCACTGCGAACGGTGTGGCTCGACCATCGAGCTCGATCCCAGCAACTCGGTGGGCGAGACGAGCGTCGCCGATGCCAAGACCGCCAGCGTCAACGCAGCCCGCCAGGCGCTCTCGGAGTTCTTTCGCGAAGCGATGGCCCGCGGCTGGCCCGTGCTCGTCACCAAAGCGGGATGAGACGAGAGACGCTCGAGCTGCTCCGCTGCCCGAAGTGCAACGTGGGCGGCCTTTTCCCCGAAGCCGATGTCGCAGGTGCCGCCATGGCCTTTGGGCCTGCGCGGTGTGTCTCGTGCGGCGCGCGGTTCCCCGTGCACGATGGGCTCATCGACTTCGTGGGTGATCGACCGAAGTTGAAGGCGCTCCAGCAGGCGATGGAGCTGCCCTGGGTCGCGCGCTCCTGGGAGCGCTACGTACGCCCGGCCGTCGACACCGTGCTCACCCGGGGGCGCCTCGATCACGAGAGCGAATACACGGTGCTGCGCAATCTCATCGGTGCGCCGAAGGGGCCCATCGTCGATCTCGGCTGTGGTGCGGGCCTCGTGCTGCGCCGGCTCTCACGCGACTTCGCCGGGGTGCCGGTGATCGGCGTCGACATGTCGCGGCCGATGCTCGAAGAGGCGATGGCCCAGGTGCGCGAGAACGCCGAAGCTGCCGACTTCGTGCGCGCCCAGGTGCCGCAAATGCCCTTCAACGACGCCACGCTCGGGGCGGTGGTGGCCGTGGGCTTCATTCACTTCATCGACGAGCTCGATGAGCTGCTGCGTGAGGTCACCCGTTCGCTCAAACCCGGCGGCCGGTTCGTGGCCACCACCTATGAGGCGGGGAAGATGCTCGAGCCCATGCACCGGGGAGCAGGGCTCTCTCCTCGCAGCGAAGAGGCGCTGCGGGCCTCGGCCGCGAGCGCAGGGCTGGTGGACTTCGAGCGGGTGAGGATCTCGCCCTTCCTGCTGTGGAAGGCGGAACGAGCGGCTTGAGACTTAGATGAAGACGCCGCCGCGCGCGTCGAGGCGAGCGGTGTCGGGGAGCTTGGTGGTCTCGTTGCTGCCCTTGAGCGCTTCGAAGACCTTCGCCTTGTTGCCGTTACCGCAGCTCTTGCACTTGCACTGACCCCTGGCACACGTGCAGTCGCCCTTGCCCTTGCAGGAGCAGGTGGCCTGCGTGCCGAAGAACGTACGCTCGACCGAAGCGGCGCCGGCCGTGGAAGCGATGAAGAGAAGTCCGACCGCGAGGCTCTTGAGGGTCTGCATGGTGTGGTCCTTTCTCCGACAACTCGCGCCGCCGTAGCCCAGATGAGCGCGCTTGCCAAGCGACCCCCGGACCTTCATGGTCCGCGCCCTCGTGAGCCGTTTTCCCCTGGATCGCCTGGCCTGGATCTTCGCGTTGATCTGCGGGGTTGCGCCACTCTGGGCCACTCAGGCACTCCCGCTGGTCGACCTCCCCCAGCACCTTCACCTCATCTCAGTGTTGCACCGGTTGAATGACGCTTCGACCCTCTACCCAGAGATCTTCGCGCGCCGCCCTGAGCTGACCCCCTACCTCGGGTACTACTACTCGGTCAGCCTGCTGAACTGGCTGATGCCCCTCGAGTTGGCGAACCGGGTGTTCCTCTCGGCGTACGTGGTGGGCATGCCGCTGTCGTTGGCGTTTCTGCTCAAGAGTTTCAAGCGCCCCACCTGGCCTGCGTTGCTCGCCCTGCCCTTTGCGTATGGCGACAGCTTCGCGTGGGGCTTCATCAACTACTGCGCGTCGTTGCCGCTCGCGGTGATCACCTGTGGCTTCTTCGTGCGCGCCATCGAAGACGCCCCGCGCCGCAGAACGTGGAGCATCGCGCTGGGCTTGAGCCTGGTGGCCGTGCTGCTGTTTCACGTGCAGGC
>JAYTAT010000069.1:0-2218 GCA_043737315.1 Archangium sp. | reverse complement strand
GGGTCGGCGCCAACGCGATGTTGTCGAGCATCGGGCCGTTGGTGTTTTCCTTCGGCACCTGCGGAATCGGGTCGTCGATGGCGCAGCCCACCAGGCAGACATTCGGCCCGTCTTCGTACGCATTGACCGTGTGGTACGCGTAGCAGGGCTCGATCTGAAACCAGCGCACCTCTGCGCCCTTGCCGTGACGGGGGATGACTCCGATGCGCGCGGGTGATTCGCGGTCGAACCCGATCTTCCGCTTGCCCGCGGCCAACGCGGCGACGTCCCAACCCAGGGGAAGATCGAGCAGCACCGTGAACCGCGGCGTGATGGCGATGTCGTGCGGAATGCGCGGCCCCACCACGTCGATCGGCTCACACGAGACGAGCTCGCCGGTCTTCGACACCACGCCGTACCGGTAGAACGGCGGCTTGAAGAGCGAGAACTCGAAGAACATCAGCTCACCACTCGCCGCGTCGACCTTCGCGTGCGCCGCCATGCCCCGCGGGAGCTTGTCGCCGAACCGCTCGGGCCCCAGCGGCTCGAGGCCGGGCAGAGACACGGCGCACGGGGTGCCAGACAACCACCACAGGCCCAGCAGCTTGCCGTTGTGCCAGACGAGGTCGGTGTTCGCGGTGTCTTTCAGCGGCCCCGGAGCACCCGGGCGCGGCTTCTCGAGGATGCCGGTGAAGAGCGCCTTGCCTGCTTCTTCTTCGGCGCGCAGGCCCTCGGTGCGAAGCCAACGCGCTCGGTAGGTCGCTTTGCCCTCTTTGACCGAGACCGCGTGCACCATGCCGTCGCCGTCGAACCAGTGGTAGCGGCCCAGCGGCTCGAAACGCGGGTTGGGGCTGTTGCGCGCGAAGGTGCCAAAGAGATCTGAAGGCAGCTCACCTTCGACGATGCACGGCGCAGCATCGGACTCGTCGAGAACCGGCGTGTGCTCAGCCTGCAGATACGGGTACGCAGAGGCAGCGGTGTCCATGATGCGCGACTGTGCGAGCCGTCAGCGCCGCCGTCAATGGTGCTGCTCCACCCAGAGCGGGGCACTTCGACCAACTCCACACCTACCGCGCATGCAGCGCCGTCAGCGTCGAACGAAGCTTGGTGCTACTTCAGGCGCATGAACGACGCGTACGTCATCGGAGTCGGCACCACCGCCTTTAAACGCTGGCCACAGACCACGCACCGGGAGCTCGCGCAGTGGGCGCTGGATGCCGTGCAGAAGGATGCCGGTGTCGAGCTCGCGCGGGCCGAAGGCGTGTGGTTCGGCAGCTGTGCATTGCATGTGTTCGGTCAGGCCATCGCCCGTGGGCAGGTCGTGCTGTCGGGTGCGCTCGCTTCGGGCCAGCTCGAAGCCTCGACGCCGGTGGTCAACGTCGAGGCGGGTTGCGCGACGGGGAGCTTTGCGTTTCACGGCGCGTATCAAGCGGTGGCCAGTGGGCAACTGCAGTGTGCGCTCGCGATCGGTGTAGAGAAGACGTTTCTTCCTCACGCGCTCGAGAAGACCAAAGACCTGTTCGACGGCGCGATGGATCGGCTCACGCCCGACGTGCCTGCGAAGTTCTATGCAGACCAGGCGGCAGCGGTGGGGCTGGAGTTCGCTCCGCAGCCCGATCGCATCGCGTTGCTCGATGTCTGTGTGTTGCAGGCGCAGTGGCACATGAAGACGTATGGGACGACCGTCGAGCAGCTCGCCGCTTCGGCTGCGAAGAACCACACGCACGGGGCGCTCAATCCGTCGGCGCAGTACCAGAAGGCGAAGAGCGTGGCCGAGGTGCTCGGTGACAAGCGGGTGCTGGCGCCGCTGACGCGCGCGATGTGCGCCCCCATTTCGGATGGCGCCGCCGCGGTGATGGTGTGCTCGGGCGAGGCGCTTCGTTCTCTTCCCGCTGCGGTGCAGGCCCGCGCGGTGAAGGTGGTGGGCGTCGAGCTGGCGTCGGGGCGGTACCGGGGCATCTCGGAGGCGCCCGTGGCGCAGCGATGTGCGCAGCGGCTGTACCGGCGAACCGGTGTGACACCTCGAGAGGTGCAGCTGGCTGAGGTGCACGACGCCACCAGCTTCGCGGAGATCGCCACCGTCGAGGCACTCGGGTTTTGTGCGACGGGGTTGGGCGGCGCGTATGTCGCCAGTGGGGCTTGTTCACGGGGCGGTGAGCGGCCCATCAACCTGTCCGGCGGGCTCGTCTCGAAGGGTCATCCCGTCGCCGCGAGCGGGCTTGCCATGGTGCACGAGCTC
>JAYTAT010000068.1:0-5629 GCA_043737315.1 Archangium sp. | reverse complement strand
CGGTGAACTCCTTCTCACCTGCCGCGAGCCCCACGAAGTTCGCCACGGTCAAAGGCGCTTCTTTCGAGAAGAGCTTGAGGACGATGTCGCCCTGCGAGGTCGAGATCGTGGCGTAGAGATCTTTGCCTTTGCTCGCCGCGGTCATGAACTTGCCGCCAGCCGCCAGCACAGAGGTCGAAACGAGGGCCAAACCAAGGATCAGTCGCGTCATGGGCGCGAACCGTAAACCCCCGATTCACCCGCGCAAGCCCGAATTGAAGGCGGCTCACGACTTGGCAACGAACAGGTCCAACGCCTTCTCGGCCGCCGCCTGCTCGGCTTCCTTCTTCGAGCGGCCCGTGCTGCGGGCATAAACCTCGCCGCCGATGCTCACCTCGACCTCGAAGATCTTCTCGTGCTCGGGCCCCGACTCACTGACCACCCGGTACCGGGGGCTCGACTTGAGGCGCTCTTGCGAGGCCTCCTGCAGCAACGACTTGTTGTCCCTGCCCTGCCGCCCTTCCGCCACGCCATCGAGCGCCTCACCGAAGAACACGTCGACGAAGGTGAGCACGCCTTGCATGCCGTTGCTCACGTAGAGCGCTCCGACCACGGCTTCCAACGCGTCGGCCAGCACCGAGTTCTTCTCGCGCCCGCCGGTGAGATCCTCCCCGCGGCCCAGCAGCAGCAGATCACCCACGCCGACCACGCGCGCCACCCGTGACAGGCCCTCTTCATTGACGATCAGCGCCCGCAGCTTCGAGAGCTCGCCTTCGTTGGCGCGCGGGAAACGCTCCATCAAACGCTGGCCGATCGCGAGATCGACCACGGCGTCGCCCAGGAACTCGAGCCGCTCGTTGTCTTCGCACGGCTCGTCTTTGTGCTCGTTGCAGTAGCTCTTGTGCGTCAGCGCCACCAGCGCGACCGCGGGGTTGTCGAAGGTCTGCTTCGCGCACGCCTCGAGCCGGGAAAGCCGCTCAACGGGCGACTGCTTCTCGGGTTTGGGTCCGTCGCTCAAGAGGAAGTCACCTCGACGTCGTCGTACGGAACTGCCATCAGCTCAGAGATGAACCCCTTGATGCCGGGGAAGTCATCGAGCTCGAACCTGTCGGCCCAGATCTTCCCGGTCGGCCCCGCGAGCATTCCGCGGAAGGTTCGGCCCTGCACCCGGGCTGCGGCGAAACGGAGCTGCTGGCCGCCGATGCGCACGTCAGCCACCACTTCCAGCGGGCTGCGGGGGGGCAGCAGCGCGTCACCAAAGGCATCGAACAGCTCCTTGAAGGGGAGCGACTGCGCGTGCGAGCTCGCCACGATGGTCGAAGGTGAACTGGTGATGGTCGCAGAGCCCGCGGGGTCTGGCTTCACTTCGGGCTCTGCCACCACGTCGCTGAAGAGCGCGAACAGAAAGTCTTCCAGCGCCCGTTTGTCGAAGAACTCGCTGAGCTCGAAGACAATCTGGCCGGCGTTGGTCAGCTCGATGCCGTCGTTGAGCGTGCGCACGATGCGAAACTGGCCGGTGCGGCTCGCCCCGATGGTGAACTTGAGGGGCTTCTTCTCGAGATCGGCGGTCAGCTGCAACGTGCCCGGGTCGACGCGAGACGAGATCCCCAACGCGGTGAGCTCGTTGCTGCGTCTTTCGAGCTGAAAAAGGTGTTCGTTGAGCGTCTGAACGATCAGGTCTTCCAGCCGGCTGCTGGGCGAAAGGTAGGCGAGGTTGATCGGCTGCGCGCCCACGAACTCAGGCGGGCCCACGTAGAGCAACCGGTCGCCCATGATGGTGAACGACACGCGGTCGATCACCCTGCGGGTCAACGGGTTGAGCGCCTGCCCCCCCTGGAGCACCAGCTCGGCCTCGACGACACCGTCCGCCTCCGACACGTCTAATCCGAGCTGTTCGAGGAAGGCCCGATCCATGAGCTGCGCAGATCAACCTTTCAGGAGCTCTCGCGCAATGATGGATCTCTGAATCTCGCTGGTGCCCTCGCCGATCTCACACAGCTTGGCGTCGCGCAGGTAGCGCTCGACGGGGAACTCGCGGGTGTAGCCGTAGCCTCCGTGGATCTGCACCGCCTTGTTGCAGGCCCGGGTGGCGACCTCTGAGGCGAACAGCTTTCCCATCGAGGCCTCGCGTGTGTACGGCTTGCCGGCGTCGGCGAGGTAGGCGCTGCGGAAGACCAGCAAGCGCGCGGCGTCGAGCTCGGTCTGCATGTCGGCCAGCATCCAGCGAATGGCCTGAAAGTCGCCGATGGGGCTGCCGAAGGCCTGGCGATCTTTGGCGTACTTCACGCTCTCTTCGATCGCACCGCGGCCCAGGCCCACCGCCAACGCGCCGATGGTGATGCGGCCGCCGTCGAGGATCTTCATGGTGTCGAGGAAGCCGTGGCCCACTTCACCCAGGCGCTGCGAGTCGGGGATCTCGACGTTCTCGAAGTACAGCTCGGCCGTGTCAGACGAGCGCATGCCGAGCTTTCCGTGAATCGACTTCTGCGAGAAGCCCTTGAGGCCCTTCTCGAGAATGAAGGCGGTGATGCCCTTCTGCCGCTTGGCGGGCTCGGTGTTGGCGAGCACCACGAACACGTCACCCACCGTGCCTTGCGTGATGAACATCTTGGCGCCGTTGAGCACCCAGGTGTCGCCGTGTTTGACGGCCGTGGTCTTCATGCCGGCCGAGTCAGAGCCGCTGCCCGGCTCGGTGAGCGCCCACGCGCCCAGCCACTCGCCGGTGGCCAGCTTCGGCAAGTACTTCTGCTTCTGGGTCGCGTTACCGAAGACGCGAATGTGCGAGGTGCCCAGCCCGTTGTGCGAGGCCACGGTCAACGCGAGTGAGCCGTCGTAGCGGGCCACTTCTTCCACCACGACCGCCACTGCGAGCGAGCCCATCGCAGCGCCGCCGTACTCTTCGCCCACGCGGATGCCGAGCAGGCCGAGTTGGCCCAGCTCGCGCACGACCTCCATGGGGAATTTCTCGTGGTGATCCCACTCGCGCGCCTTGTCTTTCACGCGCTTCTCGCAGAAATCACGCACCGTCTTCTTCAGGGCCTGGATGTCGTCGGGCAGCTCGAATTCCATGCGGGTCGATATACAGAGTTCGACCGCTCGTGACACGGATCAGTGCTGAACACAGCGCGTCAAAAACCCTTCACGGCAAGTTGGAATTTCAGCCGACCAGCGGGTTCTCGACCTTCAGTTCCGGAAAGCGCGAGAAGTCTCGATCCGCCGAGCGGAGCGCGGTGAGGCCATGGTGAATGGCGAGGGCCGCGATTCGCGCATCGTGCACACGAGCGCCTTGAATCTGCCCCCCGATACAAAGCCTCGAGAGCACCTCGAGGTACCCTTGTGCGTCTTCCGACAAGAGAACCGCCGAGGGCGAACTGGCCCAACCTTGAACAGCGGCCAGCGCCTGGGGCATCGGCGTCGGTGTCTTGAAGATGCGCGAGTTGGTCACCACGCCCAGAAATTCGTGAAGACAAGGCCAGAGCAGCGCCCACGGCTCGGTTCCTTCTGCGGTCTGGGTGACGACTTGCCGCGCGCGGTCGTGAAAGGGCGACTCACGACGATGCGCGTAGACCAGCAGGTTCGTGTCGTACGCAATCACCCGCCCTTCGCCCCCTCGTCATGAACGAGGCTGCTGATGCGCTCCCATTGCAGATCGTCAAGGCCCTCGACCAGGCCGTCGCCGCCAAAGGTCGTATCGGCGAGCCTGAACTGTTTTGCCGGGCCCTGGGCCATCAGCAAATTCTGCAGCGCTTCCGCGACCAGCGCCCGGAATGGAACCCCGCGTGCCCGCGCGAGCTTCTGCGCACGTTTGAAAAGTGGGTCGGGCAGGTCGAGACTGGTCCGCATATGCCTGAGCATACTGGTGCATGTGTCGATATGCGAGGCGCTACCGGCCCTTGTAGACGGGGGGCCGCTTCTGGGCGAACGCCTGGAGCCCCTCAATGCGGTCTTCGGTGCCCAGGGTCAGGGCGTATTTTTCCTGCTCGAGCAGGAGCGCTTCGTCGAGCTCGAGGTGCGCGCCTTCATCGATGGCGTGTTTCGCAGCCGAGACGGCGATGGGCGCGTTCTCGCAGACAGACTTCGCCAGGTTCAGCGCGTCATCCAGCGTGCCCACGCGATTGGCCAGACCGAGCGTGACTGCTTCGACTGCAGGCACCCGGCGGCCGGTGAGAATGAGTTCCTTGGCGACGCCCTTTCCCACCAACCGGGGCAATCGTTGGGTGCCGCCCGCTCCGGGAATGATGCCCAGCTTGACCTCGGTCAGGCCCATCTCGGCGCTCGCGGCGATCACGCGCAAGTCGCAGCACAACGACAGCTCGGTTCCGCCGCCGAACGCCGCCCCATTGAGGAACGCGATGAACACGCAGTCGGACCGCTCGAGCGATCTGAAGATCTGCCGCATCGAGGTGAGAAACGCCAAGACCTCGGGCGGTGACATGGTCGTGCGCTCTTTGAGATCTGCTCCGGCGCAGAAGGCCTTGTCGCCCGCTCCGGTCAGCACCACCACGCGCACGCTCCGGTCGGCTGAAACCCGGGCCACGTTCGCCTCGAGCTCCGTCACCATCGCGCGCGAGAGTGCGTTGCGCCGGGCCTCCCCGTTGATGGTCCACTGCTCGAACGGGCCGTGCGAAGTGATGATGAATTCAGACATCGGGTGGACTCCGTTTCAGTAGGTTGCGCCGCATTCATGCTGCTGCGCGCCCGTTGGATAGCTCGACTCCCGGCCTTCGTCTTGCCCTTCGTCGTGTTGTTCGCGACGGCGGCCTTTGCCCGCATCGGGGGGGGCGAGAGCTTCAACTCAGGCAACTCCGATTCAGACTCGGGCGGTGGCGACGCGAGCTTCCTGGTCGACATCCTCGTGTGGTTGATCTTTCAGAACCCCCAGGTGGGCATTCCGGTCGCCATTCTGGTGGGGCTGGGCTTTTTCTTCTGGCGGCGCTCGCAAGACGGCGACACCTCGACGCGCAAGGCGATCGACAAGGCAGAGACCGAGCGCCGCACCAACGTCAGCGCCGCTTCCGTCGAGGGTTGGGTCAACGCGCTCAAGGCGAAAGATCCGCAGTTCGATCTGATGAAGTTCTTCGATCGCACCAAGCGCGAGTTCCTCGAGCTGCAGGACGCCTGGTTCAAGCGCAACCTCGAGCCGGTGCGAAAGTATCTCTCTGACGCCACCTTTCAGCGCCTGGTCACGCAGCTCAAGTTGATGGACCTGCTCGGTGTGCGCGACGCCATCGCCGACCCCACGGTGCTCGACCTGCAGATCATCGGGCTCGAGCAGAACGAGTCGTACGACTCGGTGCACATTCGTGTCACCGCGCAGCTGTGTGATGCCGAGGCGCCCGCGAACGCGACCGATGAAGAGGCGCTGGCCGCGGCCCGAAAGAAGAAGCATGAACAGTTCATCGAGGTGTGGACGTTCTTGCGCAAGCCGGGCGCGGTCACCAAAGTGGACGGCGACGTCAGCCAGGGCAAGTGCCCCAACTGCGGAGCGCCCTTCGAGGGCGGCGCGGCGAACACCTGTGAGTTCTGCGGCGCGATCGTCAACAGCGGCAACTACGACTGGGTGCTCGCAGAGATCACCCAGGGCAGCCAGTTTCAGCCGCACCCGATGACGCCCGATGGCTTCGTCAGAGCGCGGCAGAGTGATCCTTCA
>JAYTAT010000067.1:0-5629 GCA_043737315.1 Archangium sp. | reverse complement strand
CGCTCTGAGTGGCGTAGACAAAATGCCGGCCCTGCGCTTCGTGGATACGTGTCTGAGCTGCGGCGAGGCGGAAGCGGCTGCGCAGCTCATGGCCCTGCGGAGGAAGCCACTCTGAGGGTATGGGCTGGGTGCCCCACCACACCGCGCGGAGAGAGACGAGCTTCTCCGACTCCCGGTAGGCGGCTTGAGCCTGGTCGAGCATGCGGGTGAGCGCCTGGGGATCGTCGGCGCCAGCCATCAGCACCAAACCCTCGCGCGGCACCATCACCACCGGCGCGCCTTTGAGAGAGAGACGGGGCGCCACACCGTGTCCCACCATCGCCAGGATCTCCGCGCCGTGATGGTCCCAACGCATCAGGCCGTCCTCCACTTCGGGCGCCACCAGTGTGTCCGCGGCGTTCTCCGCGCCGATCGTCAGGGCCGCCTCGTAGGTGAGCTTCAACAGCTTGAGCTGGGGGTCGCTGACGAAGATGAGGTCATCTTGCGTGCGCAGCGCGGGGGTGATGCCGAACACGCCTCCGAGCGAGGTGAAGCGCAGGCCGGCATTCTCTGGCTTTCCGTCGCGCGCGCACTCCAGGTACGCGAGGCGCTGCACCGCGATGGTCAGCATGTCCGGGGAAAGTTTCGCCGCGCGCTTGAAGAAGTCGAAGAAGCCCATGGCTGCTGCATCGTGGAACAGGCCAGTGCCGTCAACGAAGCGCGCGTCTTTTGTAGGCCGGCTACTTCTTTCGCTTCTTGAGCCTGCTGGCCTTGTCCATCGCGGCGGCTTCGTTGGCGTCTGAGTCGCCGGTGCCCGCGGCCGGAACAGCCTTTCTTGCGGCCACGGTGCACAAATGAACCGACCTGTGCCGACAACTCGGTAGGAGGTGGTCATGATCATCGACTGGTCATCGCTGGAGCCGATTCTTGCCTTCGCGGCCGAACCCACGTGGCTCGACCGCGAGAAGGGCGTCTTCCTCAACGACAAGGTCGAAGCGTGCTCCGCAACCGTGGCTGCTGCTCCAGAAAAGTTTCTCGCGCTGTACACCGGCTTGGCAGAGCCGCTGCTGGACCGCGCTGACCGTGTCGAGGCTGCGCTGGTGCGGCTGGTGGCAGAACCCGAACTGCGCCGGGCCGCCCAAGCCGTGAGGGAGTCGATCACGAGGCTCCGTGACGAAACCTTTGCCCATCACACCGAGCGAACCGTTGAACGCCGCCGTCGTCGTCAGGCCCTCGACGCGCTGATGGCAAGAGACCCGGGGCTCGTTGAGCTGTGGCAACTGCGCCGCGAGTGGACGTTTCGAGAAGGCCTCTGGAACTGTCTGCGGTGGGAAAAAGTGACCGTCGAAAATTGGCCGCCGTGGGTCGCGCGGTTGGGTGAGCTGCCCAGACGCGTGGGCGAAGGCTGGCGCGCGCTGCGCAGTGACCGTCTCGCAGTGATCGACGGCTGGCTCTCGACGCACGCCCCCACGCACCACGCTGCGCTGCGGCCCCCGGTCTCAGCAGACGCGCTCTCTCTTCTGAACCGTCACATGGTGGAGCACGGTGCTGCGCCGCTTCCTCCAGAGTACCGCGCACTTCTCGAGTGGCACGATGGGATGACCGGCGTTGGCTCGTGCCTCGTCTACAACCTCAAGCTTCTTTCGGCGGAAGCGTCGCTCGAAAGGCATCGAGCGCTCACCCAGGCAAAGCGCGAGGGCCTCTTCGACGGCCGCGGCCCGTTGTGGTGGGACGAAAGGTGGCTTCCTGTGATGTCGAACGGAGCCGGAGATTGCTGGTTCCTCGACCTGCGCCCCGATTCGTACCGGTTGGTAGTCAGCTTTTTGCACGACGATTCGCGCAGAAAAGTTCTCTTCAGTGAGCTCGACTCATTCTTCGAGGTCTGGTCGACGGCTCTCGCCGCGGGGCGTTGGCGCCTTGAAGACGACGGTGGTCTTTTTCCCGTCGATTGGCTCGCGTGGAACCTCGAGTGCATCTATTTCGGGGCCTCGCCCGGACTGGAGTGAATCAATCAGAGGCCACCAGCTCGACGCCGTGCGATGGGCGACGGATTGCGGCGGGGTTGCGAATTCCATCTTTGCGGGCGCGTTGATTGAAGTCGTCATTTCGATGCGCAGCGCAGTCACATTGATTGACCTGGCTTGAGGAAGAGCGGCTTTCCCCTCGGAACGTGGGCTGGCCCCGTTCTTGGAATGAAGGACTGCATGAAACTCATCGCCCGAATCATCGCCGTCACCTCTGCCGTCCTCATGCTCGGTGCCTGTCAGCCCATCGACGCTGCGTTCGACTGCGACACCATCTGCACCCGCTACAAGAACTGCTTCGACGGCTCGTACAACGTCGATACCTGCGCCACCCGCTGCCGCGAGAACGCGAAGGTCGAGAAGGACTTCTACCGCGCGGTCAACACCTGCGAGGCGTGCATCAATGATCGCGCGTGCGCCTCGGCCACCTTCTCGTGCGGCAGCGACTGCAGCAGAGTCGTCCCGTAATTCGCAGCGCGCCTGCGCCTTGACCCGATGCAACGTGTCGATGGGCCTGGGTCGCCACTGCAACCCAACGGCGGCAATCGCCGGGGTGGCGAACAGGTAACGCATTTCACGATTGACAGAATGTTATAGGCTCGTGAGTGCAGGTCCCTCGGGGGGGGGTCCCATGGCGCTCATTCCAGTATTTTCGCGGTTCTGGGGTTCGGTCTGTGTCAACGATGCGTTTCTGGAAAGGCTCAGCTCTGCCGCCTTCTCGCGCTTCGAAGCAGAGTTCGATCGGGTGCCCAGCGTCGACCTCAAGCTCACCGATGCACTCACGCTCGCGCGGCTGCTTTGCTACCTCGAGCGGGTGCCTTTCGACGAGACGGCCGCGCGAGAGGCGATCTCATCGCCCCTGTCCTTGGGCAGTCAGTTCCCTGCGAGGAAGCAGCGCTGAACCAACCCGCTGAACGTTGCTACGGCTCGGTGGCCATCGCCGCCGCCGCTTCGCGCGAAGCCTTGATGTCACCCTGGCCGCACCAGACACACGCGGTCACCAGTCGCTCCACGCGCCACCGCCCGAAGTCTTTGATTTCGATCTCCAGCACACCCTCGCCGCAGACACACGCCACCGGCTCCGTGGTTTTCATGTTTTGTATTGTGGGCGCATCGCTGATCCACACAAGCCCTGCGGGCACGACGTCACGAGCGGGTAACTGAGCGCCGCGCTTTCCGTTGGGCGTCTCTGGAAGCGCCTGTAGGGTGGCCCGACATGCCCGACTCGTACATTCTGGCGATCGACCTCGGTACCTCAAGCCTCAAGCTCGCGTTGGTGTCGACGCGCGGCGAGGTCGCTGGGTTTACGACCCGCACCTTGCCCATCTCGTACCTGGCTGAGGGCGGCTGCGAGCAGGACCCCGAAGAGTGGTGGAAGGCCATCTGCTCGGCCGCGCGTGAGCTGGTCGCCTCGAAGGTGGTGCCAATCGACGACATCATCGGCATCAGCTGCACCACCACCTGGTCGGGCACGGTCGCGCTGGGGCCCGACGACAAGCCGCTGATGCCCTGCATCATGTGGATGGATTCTCGCGGGGCGCCGTACATCAAGAAGCTCTTCGGCGGCTTCCCCGAGGTCGAGGGCTACAACCTGCCCCGGCTGCTCAAGTGGATCCGGCTGACCGGCGGCGTGCCCGGCATGTCGGGCAAAGACTCGATCGCGCACATTCTCTTCCTCAAGAATGAGCGGCCCGAGCTCTACCGCGCCACGAAGAAGTTTCTTGAGCCGATGGACTACCTGAACTTCCGCTTCACCGGCAGGTGCGCCGCCTCGTTCGCGACCATCACCCTGCACTGGGCGACCGACAACAGAGATCTCTCGAACGTGCAGTACTCAGACGACCTGCTTCAGACGCTGGGCGTGGAGCGCACGAAGTTGCCCGACCTGCTGCCCGCGGGTTCGGTGCTGGGGCCGTTGCGGCCTGAAGCCGCGCGCGAGCTGGGGCTCAGTGAGAGGGTGCAGGTGGTGATGGGCACGCCTGACATTCAGGCGGCCGCGGTGGGCTCGGGCGCGGTGCGAGATGGAGAAGCGCACCTGTGCGTGGGCACCTCGTCGTGGATCATCGCGCACCTGCCGTACAAGAAGTCGGATCTCTTCCACAACATGGCCACGCTCCCGTCGGCCATTCCCAATCGCTACATCGTCACCAACGAGCAGGAGTCGGCGGCGGGTGCGCTCAACTGGCTCAAAGACAGCCTTTTGTTTCCGGCTGACGAACTCAACACGGTCGCACCGGCCGACGCGCACCAGACCTTCAACACGATGGCCGCCCGCATTGCCCCCGGCAGCGGCGGCGTGCTCTTCACCCCGTTTCTCAATGGTGAACGTTCACCGGTCGACGACCGCAGCGTGCGCGCGAGCTTCGTGAACCTGTCGCTGACCACCACGCGGGCTCACCTGGTGCGCGCAGTGATGGAGGGCGTGGCCTTCAACTCGAAGTGGTTGTTCGGCTTCGTCGAGAAGTTCATGGGCCAGCGGGTGCCCGAGGTCACCATCATCGGGGGCGGGGCGCGGTCTGACGTGTGGTGTCAGATCTTCGCCGACGTTCTCGACCGGCCCATGCGGCAGGTCAAAGACCCGGTGATGGCCAACGCGCGCGGCGCCGCGTTCATCGGAGCTAACGCGCTGGGTAAGCTTTCCTTTGAAGACGTGCCGGCGTTGGTGCCCATCGCGAAGACGTGGGCGCCCGACGCGAAGAACCGAAGGATATACGACGGGTTCTTCGCCGAGTTCCAGAACCTGTACCGAAGTACGAGCAAGGTGTGCGCTCGCCTCACCAAAATTCAGGAGTCGTCATGACGCTCAAGTCACTTGGCCAGAATCTGCTCGACCGGGTCGATCCGCGAATCATCGCTGCGACCGAACGCGCGATGAAGGCGATCCCCTTCGTGAAGGCGCGCCTCGATAAGCAATACGGCGGCATGCTCGACGGCATGGAGCACTCGATGCGCCCCTACGCGGGGAAGATCGAGAGCTACTCGGCGATCCCCGACAAGGGCCGCACGCGCGAAGACCTGCTGTCGGAAATCGAAGGCCTCGCGCAGAAAGAGTCGCCGCGCTGGAAAGAAGGGTTCCTCTCGGGCGCCGTGTACAGCGGTGACGATGGGCACGTGGAGTTCATGAACCAGGTGTACTCGGCGACCTCGCAGGTCAACCCGCTGCACTCCGACGTGTGGCCCAGCGCCTCGAAGTACGAAGCGGAGATCGTGGCGATGGTGGCTGACATGCTCGGCGCCGGGCCCGGCAATGGGAACGCCACGCGGGATGATCAGATCTGCGGCGCGGTCACCTCGGGCGGCACCGAGAGCATCTTGTTGGCGATGAAGGCGTATCGCGATCGCGCGCGAGAGAAGGGCGTGCGGAAGCCCGAGATGGTGGTGCCGAACACGGTGCACGCGGCGTTCGACAAGGCCTCGCAGTACTTCGGCATCAAGATGAAGAAGATCCTGGTGGGGCCTGACTACGTCGCCAACGTGAAGGCGATGAAGGCGGCGATCACCCGGAACACCATCGTGCTGGTCGCCTCGGCGCCGTGTTTCCCCTACGGGCTCATCGATCCGGTGACGGAGATCGCCGCGCTGGCCAAGAAGAAGCGCATCGGCTGTCACGTCGACGCGTGCCTGGG
>JAYTAT010000066.1:0-5634 GCA_043737315.1 Archangium sp. | reverse complement strand
GCCGGCGGCGGTGACCGTCACGGAGCCCGTCAGCGTGCCGTTCGTGTACAGGTTCCAGGCAGAGCCCGATTCAGCGCCGGTCGAAGCGGTCATCGCAGCAGCCGGCAGCCGCACGTTGAAGCCCGGCCGGTACTCGGCGGCGAGCGCGGTCTTCACCAGCTTGAGCGCGGCGGCGTCGTACTTCTCGACCAGCAGCGGAGCGGTGCTCAGCACGTCGCCCTGGTTGTCGAAGCCGTGGCCGTAGTCATCGGCGGGGAACGCGTTCGCGGGCCGCGTCGTATCGCCGAGCAGGTCGCGCACCGTCGAGTCGTATTCGAAGCGGTTGAGGCGGCGCAGCGTCACCCGGCCGACGTCGGTGCGCGCGGGTTCGCAGACATCGACCTCTGGTACCACCGGCTGCTGCAGCGGAGGACGCACCGGCGGCGTGGTCGGAGCCTCGCCAGGCACCCAGTCAGGTGAAGCAATGAAGCCCTCGCAGCCGGCCAGGGCGATCAGGCACAACGCGAATGGAATGCGGGGCATGCGCGCGCTCTGTGCAACCTCTCGACCAGACGGTAAGTCACTCAACTCATTGGGAATCAGCTGAAGAGCGCACCGCCCATAGTGGGGGTTCGCGCCCTCACCTGAGCACTCGAATGATCAGCGCTTTTCCGCTTCGCAGGAAAAAAGGCGCTACCTGAACTTCTCTGGTGACAGTCCGTGCGCCTCGAGCAGCTTGTACAGATAGCTCCGCGCGATCCCCGCCTCACGCGCCACGGCCGAAGCGCCACCCTGGTGCTTCGCCAGCAGCGCCTCGAGGTAACTCTTCTCGAACGCCGCCAACGCCTTGTCGCGCGCCTGGTGAAAGTCTTCCTTCGAAGTCACCGCGGGTTGATCCGGAAGCGGCGCTTCACCAAACGTCACCGCGCGCTCCACCGCGTTCTTGAGCTCACGCACGTTGCCCGGCCACCGCCACGCAGACAGACCCGCCATCGCCGAAGCCGGCAGCGGGGTCTTCGCGCCTGCTGCAGAAGCAAAGTGTTGAGCGAGCAACGCCACGTCATCCAGCCGATCCCTCAGCGCAGGCAGCTCGAGGGTGATCGACGCGAGCCGAAAATACAGATCCATCCGAAAGCGCCCTGCCTTCGCCGCGGCCTGAAGATCCTGCGTGGTGGCCGCGACCACCCTGAAATCCCCGGTGCGCTGCTTGCCTTCACCGACCCGCTGAAAGGTGCGCGACTCGAGCACGCGCAAGAGCACCGGCTGCACGTCGGCCGGAAGCGAGGCGACTTCATCGAGGAACAACGTGCCCCCATGGGCCGCCTCGATGAGCCCCATGCTGTCTTTCACCGCCCCGGTGAACGCACCGCGCACGTGCCCGAAGAGTACGGAGGAAACGAGCGACGAGGTGATGCTCCCGCAGTCGACGACCACCATCGGCCCCGCAGCGCGCAACGAGAGCGCGTGAAGCGTGCGGGCGACGAGCTCCTTGCCGGTGCCGGTCTCACCACGAACCAGACACGACGCATCGGTGGCCGCGACCTGCTCGAGCTGCGCAAACAGCCGACGCATCGAAGGCGAGCGGCCACGCAACTCACCCAGCGCCTGCTTGTCACTCAGCGCACCTGGGCGCAGCAGCGGGAGCACCGCCAGCGTGGTGCCGCCCAGCTCGAGGCTCGCACCGAGCGGAACCTCGAGCCGGGTGAACTTCGCCCCCAGATACCGGGTGCCGTTCTTCGAGTTGAGGTCGTTCACCTTCACGCGCGTGGTGGTGAGCTCGAGGCTCAGGTGCCGCCGGCTGACGCCCGCGTCGGTGAGCTTGAGCTGACAATCGGCGTGCGTGCCGACGAGCACGGTGCCGTCGCGCACTTCGAGCTGAAGCCCCGCGTCAGGGCCGGCGAGCACCACCAGCCGCACCGGCAGCGGCGCCGCGCTGAGCAGGCTGGGATCGATCGTGTCGGTGCGAGGCTCTTCCATCTCTGAAGCGCAGAGATATCAGACCAGCAGCTCGGTGATGGGCGTGGTGCTCGAGCCCGAGGCCGCGCCCGCAGACGTGGCGTTGGTGCCGAGCGCACGCAAGGCGGTGAGCAGAATGTCGCTGGTGTTGCGGCCCGTGCCCGAGCGGAAGTGGTACCCCGAGCGCAGCGCACCACCACCCTTGCCCGCGAGCAGCACGGGGTAGTCGTTGATGGAGTGGTCGAGCCCTTCGGCCACGTCGCTGGTGCAGAGCGCCACGGTGTTGTCGAGCACGTTGCCCGTACCCTCGAGCGTGCGCTTGAGCGCCTTGAGGGTGTACGCGAAGTTCTTCATGGTGAAGATGACGGCCTCGTTCACCTTGTCCTGCTGCGCGGCCTCGTGCGTGATGGAGTGTTCGTTGTCGCGTGCTTCGTTCGGGGTGAGGAACTTGAAGCAGTGCCCTCCGACCGAGCCCGAGAACTGAAACGAAGCGACCCGGGTGAGATCACACGCGAAGGCCATCGCGAGCAGGTCACTCATCACCATGGACACGGCTTCGATCGGCTCCACACCACCGACGTCGGTGTTGGCCTGCGTGGGCGTGGCCGGCTTCACGCACGCCGAGGTGAAGACGGGCGGCAACGCGAGCACCCGGGTGCGCAATTCAGAGATGCCGGTGAGGTGCGCCTCGAGTCGCTGCTTGTCGGTGGCGCCCAGCCGGGCCTGCAGTGTCTTCGCGTCATCCCTGACGGCGTCGAGCACGTTGGCCCGCATCGCATCGCGGGGATCTCGCGGATCCTTCGGGGTGAAGCCAGAGAAGAGCGTGTTGAAGAGCCGCGCTGGGTTCGTCTCTTGCGGCATCGGCGCATCAGGCCCGCGGTGCGACATGTTCGCGAGCGTGGGGCCTTCACCGGTGGTGTAGCGCTTGGAGACCGCCAGCTGCAGCGACTTGAACGTGGTGGTGCCGGCGATCGCGTCAGCGGCGACCTGGTCTATCGACTTCATGCCGAACTTGGAGTTGTACCCGGCCCCGCCCGGGTCGAGCGGAATCATCGGCGCGCCCGAGAGCAGCGCTGCCGCCCCGTTGTGATGGCCGCGCAGGTTGGGCGTCTTCACGTTGAAGCCGGAGATCACCGAGACGTAGTCGCGCACGTCGAGCAACGGCGCGAGCTGCTCGCTGACCGTGTACGTGTTTCCGACCTGCACGGGCTTCCACTTGCTGCGGATGACGCCGTTGCCGAAGAACCAGGTGATGAAGCGGCGCGGCGGCGGCGTGCCGTCAGCGAACGCGAGGCCCGAACCATCGAGCATCACCTCGAGGGTGGGGAGCGCGAGTGCAGCGCCCACGCCCCGGAGCAGGCGACGGCGAGAAAGTCTGAAAGTCATGGCGTGCCGCCGATGGCAGCGGAACGCCGCGCAAAACAAAGGGGAGCGAAGCGGACATCTGGCCTGGGCAGAACGACGAAGCTCATGGATTCTCCAGCGTGCCGGTGCGGAAGGCTTCGGACGCAACCAGCGCCTCGAGCAGTGACTGATACCGATAGCCCGAGGCGATGAAGGCCTCTTCGGCAGCCCGCAGTGGTCGCGCTTCGCTGCGCAGGTCGACGTGGCCGACGCCCTGGCGGAACACCACGCGCGTCAGGCACGACATCACGCGCGGATCTTCGTGCATCACGTTCATCAGCCCAGCCGCGTCGGTGAACGTGCCGCGATCGTCGAGCTTGCCGGCCGAGTTGATGGGCAGCCCGTTGTCGAGCACCTGCTTGCGGCCGATGGCGTCGAACCCTTCGAAGGCGAACCCGATGGGATCCATCATCTGGTGGCAGCCGCTGCACGACGCATTCTGCATGTGAAGCTCGACGCGCTGACGCAAGGTGCGCGGCATGTTGGGCGGCGGGGCCGGCAGCGTGGTGCTCACCTCGGGAGGCGGCGCGGGAATGGTCGAGCAGAGCAGACGCTCGCGAATGAAACGCCCGCGATGGGTGGGCGAGTTCGCAGAAGGGTGCGCCTGCAGCGAGAGGAAGCTTGCCTGCGTGAACAGACCCGCGCGCTCGGCGGGCAACTGCACGGTGGTCCAACCGGTGACCGGCGCCATGCCGTAGTGCTGCGCGAGCGCGGCGTCGACGAAGGTGGTGCGGGCCGTGAAGATGTTCCGGAAGTCGGTGGGGCGATCGAAGCCCAGATCGAGCAGCGTGCGCTGCGTCTCTTCGCGCATCGAGGCACCGAGCACGGACTGAAAGCCGGGGAAGGTCTGCGCGTCTTTCGCCAGGTGATCGAGGTGAGAGAGGTCGAGAATCTCGTCGAACAGCTGCGTCATCGCGCGGCGCGCCCGGGGCTGCTGGAGCAGGCGCCGGGCCTGCAAGCGAACGCCTGCTTCGTCGCCCAGCGCACCATTCGCGGCGGCGGCGAGCAGCTCGTCATCGGGCGGCGCGTTGGTCAGGAAGAACGAGAGGCGGCTGGCCAGCTCCCACGGCGTGAGGTTGCGGCGGGCGGCATCGGCGGAATCAGGCGAGCCGACCTCGTCGATGTAGAGGAAGGCAGGCGACTGAAGCAGACCTGCGAGCATGAACTCGACGCCGCGGTCGAACTCGGCGTAGGCGGTCGCCACGGTCACGCCCAGCTGCGTCCAGCGGGTGAGCTCGACTTCGGTTGCCGGCCGGCGAAACGCGCGGGGCACGAAGCGCTGCGCGAGCTGCCGCATGCACGTGGCGTCGGTTTGCGAAGCGGGCACGCAGGTGATCAACGCCGAACGGCGCGCGGTCAACGCGGCCTTCGCGGCGAGATACGAGTTCACTTCGTACGCTTCGACCACCGATGACGAGATGGCGAGCTGCGTGGCCCCGATGGCAGTCAGTCCATTGACCGGCACATCGCGCGGCGCGGTGACTGCGGCCGCGGCGGCATCACCGAAAAGATCCGCCACCGCGTTCTTGTACTGGGCCGCCAGCAACAGCCGGGGCCGCAAACGAGCCGGCACGAAGTCGGGCAGCACCTCGACGGGCTCGACCGGGGGCATGAGCGGGGTGACGGGCAGCTCGATCTGCAGAGGCAACTCGGGGCGGTCACCCAGAATGCTTCCCTCGCAGGCAGTCAGCAGGGCCAGCAGGAGAAAGCAGAAAGCGGTCCGCATTCGCGGGCGATGATGCAACGGCAAAGCCGCCTGAATCCAGCAAGAATTCAGGTGTTTGCGCATCGAAAGTGGACTGACGAAGTGCCACCTGCAGTCGGTTGGGTGTTCACGCCAGTTCTCAGTGGGCCGAACACCTACTCGAGGCCTGAAAGGGAAGCAGGTCGCCAAACGACACTCAAAACTCCACGCGCACTGCGGTGATCTTCCCAGCCAGAACCGACACCGCCCGCTCCTGCACTTCCCCACCTGGGCCTCGAAACACGAGCGTGTGTTTGCCCGCTGGCAGCGGATACCGAACGAACGGAGTGCGATCGATGACGCGCCCTGCGACCAACACCTCAGCCCAGGGCGAGGCATCCGCAGTCAAATAGCCCACGCGCATCGCGGGGGGCTGAGCCTGAACGACACGCTTCATGACTCGTTTCGGCGCAGGCGCACGAACCACCGGCTCAGGCTCAGGCGTGGGCTGCGAAGCAGGCGGCACCACCGCGATCACCTCGGGCGTTTTCGCCGCGGGAGCGAGCACCACGGGCTGAGGCGCCGGCAAGAAATACCAGCCACCAAACCCA
>JAYTAT010000065.1:0-2222 GCA_043737315.1 Archangium sp. | reverse complement strand
TCGCGACGGGCACGGCGCTCGATGCGTTGGATGAGCTCAGCGCAGACCTGCCTGAGGGCATGAGCACGGAGTGGACGGGCCTCAGCCTCGAACAGCGGGAGAGCGGGGGGCAGACCTTCCTCATCTTCGGGCTGGGTTTGTTGTTCGTCTTCCTCATTCTTGCGGCGCAGTACGAGAGCTTCACGCTGCCGTTCGTGGTGATCCTCTCGGTGCCGCTGGCGATCCTCGGCGCGCTGGGGCTCGAGGTGCTCCGCGGTTTTCCCAATGACGTGTTCTGTCAGATTGGGCTGGTGATGCTGGTGGGGCTCTCGAGCAAGAACGCGATCCTGATCGTCGAGTTCGCAGAGCAGCTGCGCCAGGGCGGTAAGTCGCCGGTCGAGGCGGTCATCTCGGCTGCGACGGTGCGGTTGCGGCCGATTTTGATGACGTCGATCGCGTTTCTGCTCGGGGTGGTGCCGCTGATGACGGCGTCCGGTGCGGGTGCGGCGGCGCGTAACTCGCTGGGCACCTCAGTGTTCGGCGGGATGTTCGTGTCGACGGCGGTGAACTTGATCTTCATTCCCGGGCTGTACGTGCTCGTTCAGATGCTGCGCGGCTGGCGGCCGGAACCCCAGGTGACTGCCGAGCCTGCGCCCCCTGAGCCAGAACCGCACCCGGGCTGAATCTGGGTGACGTGCACCGCGGGGTTCAAGACGCGTTGGTGGGGATCGAGACCTTCACCTGGTAGGTAATCGACGTGGGCCCCACCACCACGGTGCCGAGCGTCGCGTCGATGCGGCCCGCCCGAAGAAACGCCACCAGCCCCGCCCCCAACACGTTGCCGAAGATGGGCGTGGCGCCCGGAAATGCGGTGAGCTGTGCATCGAGCACCTGGCCCGCGAGCGTCAGCTTGATCTTCCCCAGCGAGTAGAACTGCCCGAACGCACGCTCGGTCGAAGTGAGCGCGAGCTTCAAATCTTCCAGGCGCGTCAGCGATCGAAAGGTGCCCGCAAGATTGCGTTCAGCCAGCCCACGGCCGACGGTCTGCGCGAAGGAAAGGGTGCTGTCGCCGCGCTGATTCACCAGCCACTCCAGCGCTGCGATGTGGACCGATGCGGGCACCCAGCTCACCGGCGAGACGTGGGCGAGGTCGAACCGCGCGGTCTCTTTCGGGAAGGCCTGGGCCAGCTCCTTGAGCGTCTGCTCGCCCCACGTTTCGCCGACGTACTGGAGCAGGTTCAACCAGGCGAACCCCTTGACCTGCAGTGCTTCGGACATGGGGCGAACCATACCCCCCTCTTCGGTGAATCCCTCAGGTCTCAATACCCGCGCGCGCGCAGGAAACTCACCAGCGAACGGTAGAACGGTTTGTGCCGCCAGTCGTTGCCCAGGCCCGGTGACAGCCCGCCTATCTGCCCAATCTCATCGAGGTGATCCGCCGGGATGCAGCCCAGGAACGTGCCCCACTTCGCCGACTCCACCGGCACCAGCCCATCGTTGCCCACGGGGTCGAAGGCGTTTGGGCTGATGATGAACTGCGTCGCCTCGAGCATCGGGCTGACGGGGTCGACCGTGCCGTCATACGTGCGGATGAACGGAGGGCGGGTGCCATCATCGGCCTCGCAGGTGTCCGCCACGCGCCGCAGCGCCGAGCGGCCCGCCACAGAGAAAAAGCGCACGCCCGGTCGATCGACCACCCGCGCGTTGAAGGCCGCCATGCGCGAGGTCTCGAACTGCGCCAGCGCCGCGGTGATCGAAGAGTCCTTGGTGGCGTCGCTCCACAACGAGGGCGCGGCGATGCTGATGATCGCGTCGACGGCCGCACGAGCCTGCGGATCTTGCAGACCTCGTGCAACCAGATCGCTGACCGGCGTTCCGCGGTGCGGCGTGCTCACGGTAATCACCGCGCCGAAGAGCTCAGGCCGGCGGTGGGCGACCAGCCGGGTATCGAGGCCTCCCTGGGAATGCGCGATGACGTTCACCTTCGCGGCCCCGGTGAGGGCGAGAATCGTCTCGATCTGCCGTTCGAGCTGCGCGCTGCGCGTGGCGGAGTCGTTGAACGGATCGACCGTCGGCGTGAAGACCTCGAGCTCTCCATGGGCCGCCAGCGAGTCTTTCACCTCGAAGTAGTAGGTGAAGAAGTCGAGCCCCGCGAACGAGTCGAAGCCGAAGAAGCCGTGCGCGAACACGATGGGCCAGGGCGGCCCCCGACCGGCATCTGGCGTACCCGCATCGAAGCCCGC
>JAYTAT010000064.1:0-2222 GCA_043737315.1 Archangium sp. | reverse complement strand
CACGACGCTTTCGATGACCCGCTGATGCTGGCTTCGACACCGGGTTCGCTCGTGCTGCTTGCTGCCGTCAGTACGCAGTAAACCTAGTTTCTTGGTGTTATCGCGTATCAATGGCAGGCGACCCGACGCGCGAACCCCAAGGGGCTCCGTGCAGATCCTCGCCCGAGCCGGGGGGCCTGCTCGTTTGCGCACGAACAAGACCCATCAAACGCCACCTCGCCCCTCGAGCAGTACATCGAGCCGGGTCCCATGCCGCGCTTCAGCCACGTCGAAACCACGGTCACCATCGAGCTGGACGGTGATCAACTGCAGGCCCGCGAGGGCGAGCCGGTCGCGCAGTCATCGCCAACGACCAGCTGATCTTCAGCCGCTCACTGAAGTACCACCGGCCGCGCGGACCCTTCTGTGGGCGAGTTCAAAGACAACGGGTCGGCTCCGGCCCGTGCAGCGGCGCTGCTTCGTGCGTATCGGCGAGATCGCGCGTCGCTCGACGAGTCCGGGCGCATCGCGGTGAAGCGGCAGCTTGCCCGGGTCTCACCTGCGGGGCTGCGGGAGCTGATTCGCCGTCTCTGAAGGTCAGTACCACTCGCGAAGGGGAACGCGGTGCAGCGCCTGCGCAGTGACAGTCGTCGTCTCTGAGTTCGAGAAGTTCAGTGGAGCGTGTCTGCGCCGTTCGCTTGCGGACCGGTCGTCGATCTCGCTTCACGGGGATGATGGCGGGCCGTCTCCTTGCAATCGCCTCCTTCGCCGTGGGCATTCCGCTCGCGAGACGAAGGAGCAGGCGATGCGAATCAAGGGCGGTGGGGACCGGGTCACGATCGAGACACGCAGGAAACCACGTGAACGCCGGCCTGCGGTGCGCGCCGAGAATTACTACCGCGATGCGTTCGAGGTGACCGCGGTTCGCCCGACTCGCAGCGCGGTGACCACGTGGGCAGTGGTGCAGGACCTCGCCGAGCAGGGCCGCGCGCGGGTGGAGCAAGACGAGCAGCGAGAACGTGCGCACCAGCTCGAAGTGGGCCGGTTGATGGGGGGCCTCACGGCGGACTGGGTCGTCGAGTTGGTGAACCATTTCGTGCAACGGCCGGCAGCGCAGCGATCGGCGCCGATGGTGGTGTTGGGCGTGTTGACCAGCGCGTTGTTCGTGGAGTTCTGGTGCGTGCTCAAGGGTGACTGTTCGCTCGAGCGCGCGGAGGACGCCGAGGTGTTGCTGGAACAGTTCATCTCTTTCATCGAAGAGACCGAGGGACTTCCTGAACGACGGCTGGCCGGAACGCTGTACGGCTTGTGACCTCCGCGCTCAGGGCAGCGTGGCGCGGGTGCTTTCCCTGCGGTGCGATCCTCCTTTGCGCCTTCATTCGGGGGCGGGGCCGACCTCGCGCGCAGAGTCAGTGATTCAGGGACAGTTGGCGCTGTAGCCAGTCAGAGGCTGACCGCCCGCCTGGCCATTCGGATCACCAGCGCCCGCCAATCCCGGAATGCCCGCGCTCCACGTGGTGCTCGGATCGATCGCGGGGGCCGAAGTTCCGCCGCAGAACAACCCGACCACCGCACCACCCCAGCCCCCGGGACCCTGTCGCCCCACGCCGCCCGCACCACCCGCGGCACCCCGATTCCCTGAACCTGCGACACCGGTCGCGATGGTCTGACCTGCCGAACCCGCACCGCCGGGCCCAGCCGTTCCAGGTGAACCCGCAGTTCCGCCATTGCCGCCGCGACCCGCAGCAGTGCTGATCAGCTGCACGTCTTTGAGCGTGGGAGAGCTGTCGACGAGCACCAGCGCGATCGACGCACCACCGGTCTGACCCGCCGTGCCGCTGCGTGCCCCACACCCTCCGCTGCCACCGCCACCCGCACCACCACCCCGCGCGAGCAGTGCGCTCGCGAGATCGACCAGCCCACCACCCGCTCCACCACCACCACCCGGCCGGCCGTTCTGTGCAGGCACCCAGGTGCCCAGGCTCACCCCTTCCCATTGCGCCGACACGATGCTGCCCAGCGACCCTGCGGGCGGATCCGCCGGCCGCGTATTCGACGCCGCCCCTGCGAGGCCCGCCATGGCAGCACCACCATCGATGCCGTTGAACAGGCCGCCATCCACGATGGTCGCCGCCGAGCCCACGCCGCCTTGCGCGGCATCGAGACCTGCCGTGCCCAGACCGTTGCTCAAGCTGTTGCCGCCCACGAAGCCAGCCGCGGAAGTTCCGGCATCACCGCAGCTC
>JAYTAT010000063.1:0-2223 GCA_043737315.1 Archangium sp. | reverse complement strand
GTCAGCACCGGTGAGTTGAAGACGCCGCCATTGAGCAGAATCGCGTCGGGCCTTCGCAGCGCGCCCGGTGAGTGGGCCTTCAAGAAGGCCACCACGTGCCGGGTGATCGCCGCGTCTTGTGCGAACGGCAGCCCGAGCTCGACGACCGCGCCGCGTTTGACGGCGGTGGGCACCGAGTCAGGCGTCACGGTGGGGAAAAAGCCGCGCGCCACGACTTCTTCGACTTCGGCGCGGGTGAGCTCTGCGCTCAGCGTGCCTCCGATGAGCTTGCTGCCACCCGAGGCGATGCTCAGCTTCTGGCTTGCGGGTGCGTCTTTGCCGAGCAGCGCTTCTTTCGCCGCGCGGGAAACCTGCACGGCCTGGCTCCACTGCGCGCCGGTGAAGCGGCGGCCATCGGGGAAGAGCTTGTTTTCCAACTGACGGGCCAGCGCCGCGTCCATGTTGTCGCCGCCGAGCAGCAGGTGTTCTCCGACCGCGAGCCGTTGCAGGGCAGGGCCTTCAGGCAACATTGCGACCTGCACCAGGCTGAAGTCGGTGGTGCCGCCGCCGACGTCGACGACCAACACCAGGCTCACGCCCGCGAGCGCTTTTGCCAACGTGTCGCGATGACGCGAGGTGAAATCGTAGAAGGCGGCCTGAGGTTCTTCGAGCAGGGAGAGCTTGCCGAGCTCGAAGCCGGCATCACGCGCGGCCTGCAGGGTGAGCGCGCGCGCGGCTTCATCGAACGACGCGGGGATGGTGAGCACCACATCTTGATGCGCGAGGGGCGCTTCGGGGTGGGCGTGATTCCACGAGTCGGCGAGGTGGATGAGCAGCGTGGCCTGCGCTGCGACCGGCGAGAGCCGCGGCACGTCAGCCGTTGCACCCCAGGGAAGAATCGCCGCCTGGCGATCGACGCCGGAGTGGATGAGCCAGCTCTTGGCTGAAGTGACGACGCGGCCCGGCACACGGCTGCCCTGCCAGCGGGCGAGCTCACCTGTGGCGAGCGCGGGAGCGACGGGAGTCCACGGCAAGGCGAGCGAGCCCTCGGGGAACTCGCCGTCGAAGGGCAGGTACACGACGGAAGGGTAGAGCGCGCGCGTTGCCACCTCACCGGGGCGAACGAGCTGCGGCACTGGGAAGTCGTGAACGCGCGCTGCGACGCCAGCGGAAGGTTCTGTGAACGCGACGGCGCAATTGGAGGTGCCGAGATCGATGCCAATGACGTAGCGGGACGACACCCCCGTTCAATGAGACGGCGCGGGGCGTGGGTCAAGACCTTATGTCCCTCGATTTCAATCCGTTGCCGCCCATCTGCCCGTCGTCCGAATGCTGAACACTCACGAACCAGCCCTAGAGCAACTGGTCACATCACGGTCAGGAACCCGAACGCGCTCATGAGAACGACGAAGGGGCGCTCCCAAAGTCGGGGCGCCCCTCGTCAGTCGATTATGAGGTCAGTGTTCAGTGACGACCGGGATTGCCAGGCGTGCCACCCGACTCGTCGTTGGTGGGGTTGCGGTTGTTCGAGTTGCCCGGGTCACAACCCTCGGCGCCGTTGCCCAGGCCCTGGTTGCACTTGACCTTGATGCGGGGGCCACCACCGATGGGCGAGCCCGTGGTGCAGCCCTGGATGGCGGCGCCGGTGATGGTGACGTCGGCCTTGGAGAACGTGCGGCCTTCGAAGGTGCCGCGGGTGACGGTGTCGGCTGCGCCGGTGAGGATGGTGCCGATGAAGTTGGAGTCAGTCATCGTGGCGGCCTGAGCGACCCACCAGGTGACGTTGCAGGCCGAGGCGCCGTTGGCCATCACCACGTTGAAGTTGGTGCCCGTCAGCGCGCCCGTGCCCACGGTGCCGACCTTGAAGAGCCAGGTGGCGGTCGAGGGACCGTCGAGGGTCAGCGTGCCGGTCAGCGTGGCGGCTGCGGCGAAGCAGTAGACGCCGGGGGTGAGCGTCACGTTGGCGAGGGTGCCGGTGAGGAACTGATCGCACGGCACGTTGGCAGTCGCTGCGTAGGTGTTGAGGAAATCGGCGTACGCGGCCTGCGAGCCCGAGGTGCCCACGTTGATGGCACCGGTGATGGGGCAGCTGGTCTGGGTGATGGAGCCCTGAGGAGCCGCCATGAAGGTTCCCACGTCGCCGGAGATAGTCCCGTCGGTGCAGGTCACTGCAGCGTTCGCGAGGACGGCGTAGCTGGCTGAGGCGCCGAGCGCCGGACCCTGCTGACGGGAGGCCTTGAGCGC
>JAYTAT010000062.1:0-5637 GCA_043737315.1 Archangium sp. | reverse complement strand
AGGGCAACATGCAGCCGGCCCGCGTTCGCGCGATGAAGCGGCTGCTGCAGCAGTTCCGTTCGCAGCCCAACGTGCAGGTGGCGCTGGTGCCTTTCGAGACGAACGTCAAGGGCGTCTGGCCGCAGCCCAGCGGCATGAACCCGCAACGTTTCGGCCGCCCCAACGACGAGCTCGACACGCGCATCAACGCGCTGCAGTCAGAGCTGGGCAAGGGCACCGACTACCAGGGCGCGCTCGCCTACGCGTACTCGCTCATCGCCAGCGACATCGTGGAGACCGAGGCCACCACGCCCGAGGTGCTCCCTCGTACCCGCTACATCGTGGTCTTCCTCACCGACGGCGTGCCGTTTCCCCGCTGCTCAGGCAACGACAACCTCACTCAGTACGCAGACGATCTGAACCCCGAGCTGACGTGGCGCGACTCGTTTGGCGCAGGGCCCCCGAACGCGAACTTCTGCAACATCGTCGACCCCGACGATGCCGACGCGATCACCGGTTACGTGCGCGGCACCGATCGCAACCAGAACTACCAGCTGTTCAGCTACGTGAAGCAGATCGCCGAGCTCAAAGATCAATACAACGTGGGCGACGTGCGCCTGCACACGGTGCTGATGTTCAACGAAGAAGCGGTTCGCGCCTGCGGCCCCATCTGCCAGGACATCTACGGCCAGTACGTGCGCTGGCCGGGGCCCGTGCCGGTGGCTGATGGTGCAGTCTCTGCCAAAGCCATCGCCAAATGGACGCTCCAGCAGCTCGCTCAGCGCGGCAACGGCACCTACCAGGAGTTCTCGAACTTCGCGGGCCTGGCCCAGTTGAACCTCGGCGCGCTCGACTACGCCTCACTCGCGTCGCGCAACGTGATGAAGAACCTCATCGTGCAGCCGCTCTCCAGTGAGCCCGGCCTCGAGAAGCGTGAGGTCGACACCGACGGCGAGGGGCTCATCGACGCCTTCGACAACGACTTCAGCCACAACACCAACAAGAACTTCCCCGACAGCGACGATGACGGCTTCGACGACAACTTCGAGGTGCGCCGCTTCGACGACGGCTTCCGGCCCGACGCGAAAGATGGCCGCGGGTGTGACCCCGCCTCGCCGCTGACCCCCATGTGCAGGGCGCGCGACACCGATGGTGACGGGCTCTCGCAGTACGTCGAGGCCTACCTCAAGACGCGGCCGACGCTGGTCGATTCCGATGCCGATGGTGTGCCCGATGGCATGGAGGTTCGGTACGGGCTCAACCCCAGGCTGCGCCTGCCCAACGGCATCGACACCGACGGCGACGGCACGTCGGACAACGAAGAGTTCCGGCTCGGCAGCAACCCCGTCACGCGCGACGTGGCCTTCCAGCAGAAGAACGCGATGCAGTTCGCGCTCAAGTCAGAGGTGCAGGGCGATGACAGCGTCTGCTACGACTTCAAGGTCAGCAACCTCGAGATGGTCACGCCGCCCAACCGCGCGGGCCTGACCCAGGGCTACAACCTCTTCAAGATCTGGTTCTCCGAAGCCCCCGAGAGCGGCGTGGCGACCGACTACGGCGTGTGGAAGGCAGCGTGTTTCTGGGCGCAGTACGACCCGCCGTCGGTGCGCATTCCCGCCGGCCCTGAAGGACCGCCGCTGAGCAACAGCGACTTCGTGGCGCCGCAGAACATCGCCACGCCCGCGCAGTACGACACCACGTGCCTGGGCATCTCGCCTTCGCGGGGGACTCCCTGATGTCGCCGTCGCCGCTGAAGGTTGGTCTGACCGCGTTCCTGGTGGCTGCGGTGTTCGCGGCCTGCACCAACACCTATCTCTACGACGAGCGGCGCGACGACGAGGTGCCGCGTGATCGCACGCTGACCCTCGAGGGCAGCTTCTGCACGCCCTCACCCAACGAAGTGGTCAGGCCCATCAAGATCATCATCGCGATGGACGCCTCGCAGTCGATGAACATCACCGACCCCAACGGCTCGCGTGCGCAGGCCACGGTCGACCTGCTCGACAACCTCCCGCAGGAACCCGAGATCAGCTTCGTGGTGATGTTGTTCGCCGGCAGCACCACCGCGTGGTTGTCGAAGAGCGGCCTGACCGAGTTCGATCGTGTCGTCGACTACAGCCCAGACGACAAGACGGCGCTGCGTCAGCGCATTCTCACGTACGCGGGCATGGGCGGCACCAACCCGAACCGAGACTCGACCGACTTCGTCAAGCCGCTCTCTGACATCTACGCGCTCATCAACAGCAACATCGCCACCAACCGGCTGGCCCAGATGAACGACGAGACGCGGGCCCGCTACTCGGTGATCTTCCTGTCCGACGGTCAGCCCACCAACAACCAGGACGATGAACTTCTGTGCGGCAGCGCGGTCAGCCGCATTCGCCAGCTCAAGGATCTGGCCGACGACGTGAAAGTGAACACCGTGCACGTGTTCAACCCCACCCAGCCGCTGGCCTCGAGCGCCTGCACCTTCGACGGTGGCATCACCGTGCCTGCCGGGGGCAACAGCTGCGGCATTCCCGACCTGCCGCCCGGAGCGTGCCCGTTGTTGATCGTCAACCAGAACTCCGAGCGGCTCAACCGCATGGCCAACCTGGGCGGCGGCGACTTCCGCGACTTCCGCAACAGCGAGCCCATCAACTTCCTGAACTTTCGCTTCGGGCAGGTTCGTCACACCTACGTGTTCGACAAGCTGGTGGCCTCCAACTTCAGCGCGCCCGCGGGCAGCCCGCTCGATGCAGGCGACGCCGACTCCGATGGCCTGAGCGATCAGAACGAGCTCATCGAGGGCACCTTGCCGTGGGTCTCCGACACCGATGGCGACGGCTTCTCTGACGGCGTCGAGGTGTGGGCGCGCGACAACAAGAACGGCGACTTCACGCCCAACCAGGTGCTCCTCGCCGACGGCGGCGGGGTCGACCTCGGTTGCCCCCCCGCGCTGCGCGGCACCGATGAAGACTGCGACACGTTGACCAACTGCGACGAAGAGATCATCGGCACCAACTCGCAGCGCGTCGACTCCGATGACGACGGCATCTCCGACCCGGTCGAGTTCAAGCTGGGCAGCCAGCCTTCCTCGAAAGATCTGCCGCAGGATCCCGACAACGATCGCCTGTCCACGGGAGACGAGCTGACGATGCACATGAACCCGCTGGTGGTCGACTCCGACAACCTGTCCGTCACCGGCTACCGCTACCAAGTCACCAAGCAGGGCGGGCTCGACCCGACCGGGCGCCAGTGTTGGAACTTCCGCATCAGCAACGTCTCGTTGGCCAACACCCTGGCCGACTCGCGTGACGCGGGAAACCCCGACGGCGGCGGCGATCTCCCGCGCGTGGGCGCCGGCTTCAACAACCTCTTCGTCTCGTACTCGATGCTCCCCGGTGACGATCCGACCGCGAAGTCGGTGTTGCGAACCTTTCGTCACACCTCGTCGCGGTTCCCCGTGGGGGGAATCAAGTCGCCCCACGACGGCATCATCAAGATCAAGCCTGAGGATTTCGTGTCAGGCTGTCAGAGCGTCGTGCAGACGACGACGCCGTAGTTCCCCCTCTTTCCAGGCCCAGAAGAGACCGTGCTTCCCATGCGAACCATTTTCCGCGCTGCCGCTTCGTCGTGTGTGCTGTTTTGCCTGATGGGGTGCCCGCCCGTGCCGACGGAGTGCATCGAAGGCACCGAGGCCGTGTGTGAAGACGCGGGCGGCCTGCCCCCTGACTTCTGCAACTCGCAGGCAGAGGCCGAGGCCGATTCGGTCAACTGCCACCTGAACGTGACCACCGGTGGTGTCGGGAACCGCGCGATCAAGACCGGCGCGTACATCAGCCGGCTGTCGGATGCGGGCGTCGATCAAGACTGGTACTTCGCGCAGGCGCCGGGTGGATTGTCGGCGCGCTCGCTGCTGCACATCGGCGGTGGGTATTCGGCCGCGCAGACCGCGGTGAACTTCTCGGTCAACGTGCTCCGGGTGGCCAGTGACGGCGGCTTTCTCTCGGTTGCCACGGGCATCGATCGCCACGGCGCAGCCGCGCCCCGGCCCATCGACCTCATCGTGCCGTTCGATCAATCGAACGCGCGGCTCTTCGCCCTGGTGGCTGACGAAGGCGCGTCGGGCCAGAACCGGGTCGACAACCGCAGCACCTACTCGCTGTTCATGGAGATCATCGAGAACCCCGACGTGAACGAGCCGAACGACACCACGCCCACGCCGATCGCGCTTGCGGGTGCGCCGCTGCAAGGCAGTGGCACCGGCTATCTGGCGACCAACGACGACGTCGACGTCTTCAGCTTCGCGGTGCCCGCGGCCAGCCGGCAGATCATCTACATGCGCATTCAGGGGCCTGACCCGCACCCGATGAGCCCGCCGCCCCCTTTCAAGCTCTCGTACACCCTGTTCGACCCTTCCGATCGGCCCATCGCCGAGGGCTTCATGGCCAACGAGTTCCTGCGCATCGACCTTGCCACCGCGCGCCTGGCGCCGATGGCGGGCACGTACAAGGTCGCGGTCAAGGGCTTCAAGCCGCCCACCAGCACGCTGCCCGTCAAGGGCGACCTGCGCGTTCAGTACACCGTGTCGGTGCAGCTGCTCCCCGACGTCGACGCGCAGGAGGGCAGCAATGGAAACGACACGGGCCCCACCGCGCGCACGGTCAACATTCCCGCGAATGGCAGCTTGAACCTCACCGGCAAGCTTTCCTACGTGGCCGACGAAGAGTGGTTTCTGGTCTCGCTGCCCGCGCGTTCCAGCCCCTCGACGTTGCGCTATCGCGTGACCGCAGCGACCGGCGGCGGCCGGTTTGCCCCCCTCACGGGAGCGCCGGCGCGCCAGCTGCGGGTGCTCAAGCGCGTGACCACCGGGGCCACCGCGCAGGATCGCCAGGTGGCCTGCCGCACCAACAATGCCATCTGCCCGCACGGCGACGAGACCAGCCGGCCGCTGGTCGACCAGCTGTGTGACGCGAGCGACCCGCCGCTGTGTCTGTACGCACAGCGCAACGAAGAGCTGCCGTTGGTGCCCGACCTGCGCAACCTCGTCGGCGCGGTGCCCGTCACGCAGAACCAGGCGACCGAGTTCCTCGTGCAGTTTCGCGACGAAGGGCAGGGCGCCAGCAAGTACGCCGACGATCGCGACTGGACCTTGAACCTCGAGTGGCAGGACGACGCTGATGAGGCGGGCCGCGTGGGTGGGCCCACCAACGTGGGCTTGAGTGGAGCGACCACCGTCTCGCAGGGTGAGCTGAGCTTCGGCTACGGGCGCGTCTCAGACCCCGACCGATGGTTCTTTCAGGGCGCAGGCCTGCGCCGCCTGGCCGACTACGACGCGCTCGAGACCGACCGCGATCTCTTTCAGTTCAACTTCGGCGGCGCGATGGGCGACCAGGCGTGGGAGATCTCGTGGGAGTTGCTGCACCCCAGCGACGGCGGCTCTCCTGCCGGTGACATCGCGCTCGAGTTGACCTTCTGTGGCGCGGGGGCGGCGGCCGACGGTGGGCTGTGCACGGGTGCCCAGACGCTCATCTACCGCTACAACGGCGCGAGCCTGACGCCCTGGTACCTGCCGATGAGTGCGTCGAATGGCACCATGCTCTTCTCGCGCACGTCGTCGCTTACCTCGACCACGATCACGGCGTTGCCCATCGGCTGCAGTTGCTTCTCGGCGGC
>JAYTAT010000061.1:0-2225 GCA_043737315.1 Archangium sp. | reverse complement strand
TCGGTGACGGAAAGCTCAGGCTCAAGGCGAACGCCTTCTTCGAGCGCATCACCAACGCCGTCGTTCAGATCGACACCTCGGGCAACCTGGTGCCGTACCGCAACCGGTTGCTGGGCGTGCAGGCGGTGGGTCTCGAGGGTGAAGCGCGCCTCGAGCTGACGCAGCGCCTGGCGGTGTGGGTCAACGCGTCGTGGGTGCGCGCCGAAGATCTCACCGCGCCCACCCAGAGCCGCGTGCTCACCGACGTGCCGCAGATTCGCATGAACGGCGGCGTGAGCCTGCCCATCGGCCGCTGGCTCAACGTCGATCTGGTGGGCCGCTTCGCTTCTGAGCGGCGCAACAACACCCGTTCGGTGCTCGAGCTCATTCGCCGCTACACGCTGCCCGGCAACGCCACGGTCACCGCGCAGCTGCGCACAGAGCTCCTGTTCGATCACCTCGAGCTGATGGTGCTCGGGCAGAACGTCTTCAACTTCGAGTACGCCGACGACCCGGCCCGGCCCGATCGTGTCACCGCCGGCGTGCCGCGCGAGACCTGGCAGGCGTTTCTGCAAGCGAAGGTGGGGTTTTGATGATGCGCCACGTGCTTTTCCTCGCGTCGATCGTTCTGGGTACCGGGTGCATCGCCTACAACGATCAGTGCCAGCCGCTGGTGGAGAACCCCAACGAGCGGGTGGCCTTCATCGCGCGTGGCACCGAGCTCTTCCTCGCTCGCCCCAACGCCCGGCACGGGAACAACGCCATCGGCCAGCAGGCGAGCGACGCCTTGGCGTGGGTGTTCTCCGAGACCGACAGACCCGCTGACTTCGGCGTGGTGAACGGCGGCTCGATTCGCGCCGAGGGCCTGTGCATCACCCGCAACATCGTCGCGTCAGGCCCACTCTCGAACGGTGTGCTGCACGAGATCATGTTGTTCGAAAACCCGGTGCAGGCCATCGACGTCTCCGAGCAGGAAGTGCTCGCGATGTTCGAGCACTCCGTCGAGCGGCTCTTCGCCACGCCCGCGCCCATCGTCTCGCCGGCAGGTTCGTTCCTGCAGGTCTCGAATCAGGTCAGCCTCACCGTCGACTGCTCCCGGCCCCCGCTCGATCGGGTGATCTCGTTGAACATCGGGGGGCAGGCGATCACCAAGCCGGGCCGCTCCATCGATCAGCGCAGGCTGCGTCTGGCCACCTCGAGCTTCATCATCGCGGGCGGCGACGGATACTCGATGCTCGCGGGCAAGGGCACCGACCCCACGCGCAACCCGGCCAACGCGCAGCGGTTCGGTGGCATCGACTCGAACATCACGGCGGCGTACCTGAAGCAAAGCGCTTTCAACTCAACCGTGGAGGCCGGCTTCAAGGTCGAGCCCGCCCGTCAGGTGCTGATGAACTGCGCGCTGCCGACCCGCCCGCAAAACTAAGCCCCCTGCGCCCGAGCAAAGGGGCACAGAGGGCGGGTACCACTCAACCGAGCTGCTTCAGCCCTGGGTGGTGTTGGTACTGGCGTTGGTGGCGTTGGTGGCGTTGGCAGCGGCGTCGAGTACGTCATTGGGCGACGGCATTCGCTTCAAATCGGAGCGCGCGATCTTCCACGCCTGCTGCACGATCCAGGACAACGAACGATCCTGACGGCCCGACTCGTGCTCGATTTCCTTGAGCATCTCCTCAGGAAAATAGAGCGACTGCTTGCGATGATCGGTGGTCGACATCAGCGGCGATCCTCTTTGGGATCCGGTGCACCGGCGACGTCGTTGACGGCCGGGAAAGACTTGATGCGCTCGCGGGCGATCTTCCACGCCTGCTGAACAACCCAGGACAGCGAGCGGTCTTGACGGTTCGCCTCTTCCTGGATCTCTTTGAGCATCTCCTCGGGGAAGTAGAGCGATTGCTTGCGCTTGTCGGTGCCAGACATGAGTGAAATCTCCGCTGAAAGGGAATGAGAATCGGTCAGAGTTATCCGACAGTCGGCCACAGGAATCAACCATTTCCCCCTCATGCTCACAGCCCACGACACACGCTAGAAGCGGGGGCATGCGTGTTCCTTGCCTGATCGGGTTGGTCCTTTCGGTGTCGGCTTGCAAGTGCGGTCCCGGGGTGGCGAAGGTGAATCCCTCGCTTGGGGTCGCCCCGGCCGGGCTCGATTTCGGACAAGTGAAGGTCTCGGAGTCGAAGCAGCTCACCGTGCGGCTCGAGGCGCAGACCCGCACCTCGGTGCTCTTCTCATCCATCAAGGTCGAAGGT
>JAYTAT010000060.1:0-5642 GCA_043737315.1 Archangium sp. | reverse complement strand
ATGAATCCGGCTGTCAAATCAACTCTTTAGGAGACATCGAATGGGCAAGATCATTGGTATCGACCTGGGCACCACCAACTCGGTTGTGGCCATCATGGAGGGCCGGGAGCCCAAGGTGATCGTGAACGAAGAGGGCAGCCGCATCACGCCCTCCGTCGTCGCATACACGAAAGACGGTGAGCGCCTCGTCGGACAGGTCGCCAAGCGCCAGTCCATCACCAACCCCGAGCGCACTGTCTATTCGATCAAGCGCTTCATGGGCCGCCGCCACAGCGAGGTGACCGAAGAGGCCAAGCTCGTGCCTTACAAGGTCGTGCGTGGTCCCAGCGATGACGCCCGCGTGGAGATCGACGGCAAGCAGATCAGCGCGCCCGAGATTTCGGCGCAGGTGCTGCTCAAGCTCAAGCGCGCGGCCGAGAACTACCTGGGCGAGAAGGTGACCGATGCGGTCATCACCGTGCCCGCGTACTTCAACGACGCGCAGCGCCAGGCCACCAAGGACGCAGGTGAGATCGCCGGCCTCAACGTGCGCCGAATCGTCAACGAGCCCACCGCCGCCGCGCTGGCGTACGGCCTCGATCAGAAGCACAGCCACAAGGTCGCCATCTTCGACTTCGGCGGCGGCACCTTCGACATCTCGATTCTCGACATGGGCGACGGCGCGGTCGAAGTGCTCGCCACCAACGGCGACACCCACCTGGGCGGCGACAACATCGATCAGCGCGTGATGGAGTGGCTCATCACCGAGTTCAAGAAAGACACCGGCCTCGACGTCTCGAAAGACAAGATGGTCATTCAGCGCCTGAAAGAGGCCGCTGAGAAGGCGAAGATCGAGCTGTCGAGCGCGAACGAATCGGAGATCAACCTTCCGTTCCTCACCGCTGATGCGAGCGGCCCCAAGCACCTCAACCTCAAGCTCTCGCGCGCCAAGCTCGAGGTGATGGTCGACGACCTCATCGAGCGTTCGCTCGAGCCCGCACGCAAGTGCATGAAGGACGCAGGCGTCACCGCTGAGCAGATCGACGAGGTCGTGCTGGTCGGCGGCTCGACGCGCATGCCCAAGGTGCAAGACGCGGTGAAGAAGCTGTTCGGCAAGGAGCCCAACCGCACCGTGAACCCCGACGAGGTCGTGGCGATTGGCGCCGCCGTGCAGGGCGCCGTGCTCTCGGGCGACGTGAAAGACATCCTCCTGCTCGATGTGACCCCGCTGTCGCTGGGCGTCGAGACCCAGGGCGGCGTGTTCACCCGGCTCATCGAGCGGAACACCACCATCCCCTCGCGCAAGCAAGAGACCTTCTCCACCGCGGCCGATGGCCAGACCCAGGTCGAGATTCACGTGCTGCAGGGCGAGCGCGAGATGGCCAGCGACAACCGAAGCCTGGGCCGTTTCCACCTGTCCGGCCTGCCCCCGGCGCCGCGTGGTGTTCCGCAGATCGAAGTGACCTTCGACATCGACGCGAACGGCATCTTGAAGGTCGGCGCGAAAGACAAGGCGACTGGCAAAGAAGCCAACGTCACCATCAGCCACAGCTCGGGCCTCGCGAAGGACGACATCGAGAAGATGGTGAAAGACGCGTCGGCCAACGAGTCGGCCGATAAGGATCGCCGCGCGCTCGTAGAGGTGAAGAACAAGGCCGAGAACCTCGCCTACAACCTCGAGAAGCTGGTGAAAGAAAACAAGGAGAAGCTCGGCGCTGAGACGGCGGCGAAGCTCGAGGCCACCGCGAAGGAGCTGCACACCATTCGCGAAGGCAGCGACAAGGCGGCCATCGAGGCGGCGGTGAAGGCGGCCGAAGAGGTCAGCTACAAGGCCGCTGAGGAGCTCTACAAGGCGGGTGGCCCGACGGCCGACGCGGCTCCGGGTTCGACCGCTGAGCCCCAGGCGGGCGCTCCGGGCGCGGCGCCAGGCGCAAAGAAGGACGACGTGGTCGACGCAGAGTTCCGCTCGAACTGAGCTGACTGGTTGAAGAGCCCTTCCTGCGAAAGTGGGAAGGGTTTTTTCATGCCCGGTGCCCCCCTTCTTCCGCGGGGGTGAGGGGGTACATCGGCCACTAGCGTACGCGTGGCACTGTAGTTCTACAGTCCGGACAGAGATGAAGAACCTCCAGATTCGCCGCAAGATCGCAACGGGCTCTGCCGTCGACGCGTTCCTCGCAGATTCCTCCGTCGGCCCGGTGTTGGTGCAGGTCAGCCACCCCGAAGTCGTGGCTGATCCCGAGCTCTACGGCCGCTTCCTCGACACCACGCGCGTGACCTCGACGCAGCACCGCCACCCCGCGTTGCTTTCACCCGAGATCACCACCTGCGAGCCCGACGGCCGCTTCGTGATGGTGACCGGCCCGGTGAGCGGCCGCACCGCCGCCGATCACCTGCGAGAGCGGGGCGCGCTCGATTCCCCCGAGGCGATCCGCTGGGGCGTGCGCATCTGCGACGCGCTCGAGTTCCTCCACGCGCACGGCGTGGTGCACGGCCACCTCGCTCCGCACAACCTCTTCCTCGACGGAGATCCCGCGCACCCCGAAGTGCGCCTGCTGGACACCGCGCTGCTGCTCTTCCGCGGCACCAAGAGCGTGCCGCGCGGCCAGATTCTCGTCGCGCCCGAATACCTCTCGCCCGAGCGCTGCGCAGGCCGCCGCGCCACGCCCGCGTGCGACGTCTACGGCATGGGCGTGCTGCTCCACGAGTTGCTCACCAAGGAGCCGCCGTTTTCCGGAAAAGGCGTGTCGGAGACCCGCGCGCTGCAGCTGCACGCGCCTCTGCCCACCCTGCGGCCCGGCCTCGAGGAGTGGGCACCGGTGCTCACCCGCTGCCTGGCCAAGCGCGCGGCCGATCGTTTCGCCTCCCTCTCGGAGCTGCGTGACGCGCTGCGCACCCTCAAGCCGCTCGAGACGCCGGCGATCGAAGTGCATCTGGGCGATCCCGAACCCCGCAGCGCTCGCACGCTGCAACCCGGCGACGTGCTGGGCCGCTACCGCATCGAGGCGCTCATCGGCGAAGGCGGCATGGGGCATGTCTTCAGCGCCCGGCACCTGTCCATCGATCGCAAGGTGGCCATCAAGGTGCTGCGGCCTGAGCTGTCGCGGGTCGACTCGCAGGTTCAGCGCTTCATGGCCGAGGCGCAGGCTGTGAACATGGTGAAGCACCCTCACATCATCGACATCGAAGACCTGGTGCGCGAAGGCGACCGCGTCTTCTTCGTGATGGAGCTGCTCTCGGGCAAGTCGCTCAAGACGATGGCCAAAGAGTCGCCCATCGAGTTGACGCGCGTGGTGCGGCTGATGCGGCAAGCCGCGCAGGCGCTCTCAGCGGCGCACGGGGTCGGCGTGATTCACCGCGACATCAAGCCCGACAACCTGGTGGTTCAGCGTGACGAGCAGGGCAACGAGCAGCTCAAGGTGCTCGACTTCGGGGTCGCCCGCATTCGCGGCAACGACCTGAAGGCCGCCTACAAGACGCAGGTGGGGCAGGTGGTCGGCACCCCGTTGTGGATGGCGCCCGAGCAGGTGATGGGCCACCAGGTCGATGCGCGCGCCGACGTCTATTCGTTGTGCATGGTGATGTACGTGCTGCTGACCCGGCGCTTCCCCTTCGTGGGAGCGGATTTGTCGCAGGTGGTGATGCAGCGGCTCTCGCGCGAGGCAACGCCGGTGGGTGAGCAAAGCTTTCTGGGCGAGAAGTTGCCCTGGCAGATTCAGCGGCTGCTGGAGATGGGGTTGTCGCGCGAGCTGGCCAGGCGCCCGGTCTCGATGGAGTGGGTGGCCACCGCGCTCGAAGGCATCGAGACGCGCATGGAAGAGGAGCCAGCGGTCGATCAGCCCACACGGTCGTGGTGGAACCGCTGGCGTTCCTGACATGCAGCCGAGGCGAGTCATCGCGCTGGGGTGTTGCCAGCGCCGAGCTGGCTGCGCGTCACTCGAGTGACGTGAGCCGCGCGAGCAATGCGCGCACGGTGAGCGGGCTCGAGCCCTCTGCCTTGTTGTTGACGATGATGGTGAGGCTTCGGCCCGCCGCGCGGCACGCCTTCCACAAGGCGACCACGTCTTCACGCATCGGCTCGTCGACGGCCTGAAGTCTGTCGAAGGGGGCGTAGGCCTCGCGCGCTTCTTCATAGCCCATGCCCTGCGGGAGCAGCAGCCGGCACACCACGTGTGAACTGGTGAGCGAGGCCGGGTTCGCGAGCTGATCCCGGATCGCCGGCATGCGCTCCCAGTGATTGAAGACGTGGCTCACGCCGTGGCGCTGCAGCGCAGCAAAGTACGCGGGCGTCATCAGCTCGGAGTTCCGCAGCTCCACGGCGTAGGCGTACTGCCTGGGCAGCTGGCTCAAGAAACGGTCGAGCTTGTGGCTGAACTCGGTGGGCGAGGGCAGCTCGGCGCGGCTGAGCGGGAGAAACTGAAACAGCAGGTGCCCCTGATGGGCGGAGAAGGTCTTGTCGACGGCAGCCAGCACGGCGTCTTTGAAGAAGCCCGGGTCGAGGAACTTCGGGTTGAGTGCCCGCGTGCGCGGATCGACGCGTGAGGTCACCGCGTTCCACACCTTCATCACGCAGCGGAAATCAGGTGGCAGCTGGCGGGCGTAGTGCGCGAGCTCATCGACGCCCAGCGGCGCGTAATACGAGCGGTCGATCGCGACGGTGTTGAAGAGCGGGTGGGCTGAGTACTCCTCGAGGCCGAGCTCGACGAGGTGCTCCTGGGTGGGGCTGCCCCGGTAGACCAGGCCTCCCCAGCCTCGAAACGTCCAGCTCGAGGTGCCGAGGTACAGCCCCGGCGGGCGCCTGGCTGCCAGGGCCGCATCGGCGGCCGTGTCGAGCGGCGGAGGAGGGAAGAGATCGAATTGCATTTTCTATCTCCCTCTCCCCGGTGTCGCAGGCAGAGGTTTCTACGACTGAGGCAGGCCACTCCAGCTCGAAGGATCTTGCGGACCCGCCGCACGCTTCACCTCGACATTGAACCCCGTCAGGTGAGCCATGCCCGAGACCTTCTCTAGACTCTCGGGCCCATCCGCCGCCAGAAGGTTCACGTTCACCCCGCGAGTCTGATTGGCGATCGAAAGCCCGACGGCGTGCTGGTGGCCCCAGCCATGAGGCAGCGCAACCGTGCCGCGCATCAGATCAGCCAGCAGCTTGATCGGCACCCGCACCGTGCCCGTGTCGGTACTCACGTCGGCCATCGCGCCATCCGTCAGGCCTGCGCGCGCAGCATCTTCCGGGTGCATGTAGAGGTAGTTCGTCGGCTCGCGAACGAAGTCCTCGATGTTGTGAGTCCACGAGTTGTGGGTCTGCACCGCGCGTTTGGTGATGAGCTTGAGGCGCGATTGATCGGTCCACGCCTGCTCGAAGTCGACCTCGAGCTTCTTCGCCTGGTCCATCAGCTTCTTCGGAGCCAGCTGCACCTTCTTGTTCGGCGTCAGCACGCGATCGTTCGCGAAGTCGTCGGCCTCGTGTGCCTCGCGCAACCAGCCATGCGGGCTGTGCTCCAGCAGGTGCTCGAAGCCAGGCTGCCCCGTGAGCCTGAGCAGGAAGGACAACAACGCCTCCTGCGGAAGCGAAGGCTGTTTTCCCTTGGGCTGCAGGCGCGTGTGCACCGCGAGCATGCCCTCGAGGATCTTCTGCGCGATCTTGCTGCTGAAGAGCCCGAGCCCTG
>JAYTAT010000059.1:0-2226 GCA_043737315.1 Archangium sp. | reverse complement strand
AGAGCCGGTCACCTTCGATGCGCGAAGGGTTTCCATCAGGGTGGTTCGGCACCGTGTCGAGGTGGCCCACCAGGGCGATGGTGGGGCGGGGGTCGACCCGCCTGCCGAGCACCAGCGAATGCGAGACGCGCACGATCTGATCAGCCGGGAAGTGTGCCTTTGCCCAATGCTCCACGTGGTCGGCGATGGCCCCCTCGTCACCGATGACCGAGGGGATCTTCAAGAGCTCGAGCGCGCGTTCGCCCAGGGTCATGCCGATCACACCGGCACGGCGAATTCGCGCAGCACGGCGTTGAGCGAGGTCTTCTGATCGGTCGACGCGCTGCGTTTGCCGATGATCAAGGCGCAGGGCAGCTGGTACTCGCCTGCGGGAAACTTCTTGGCGCGCGTACCGGGGATCACCACGCTGCGGGCGGGAACGCGGCCCTTGAAGATGACCTCCTGCTCGCCGGTGACGTCGATGATGGGCGTCGAGGCGGTCAGCACGGTGTTCGCGCCGATGACCGCTTCTTCTTCGACGATCACCCCTTCGACGATCACGCTGCGGCTGCCGATGAAGGCGCCGTCTTCGATGATCACCGGGCGCGCAGAGGAGGGCTCGAGCACGCCGCCCAGCCCCACGCCGCCCGAGAGGTGCACGTTGCGGCCGACCTGCGCGCAGCTCCCCACGGTGGCCCAGGTGTCGACCATGGTGCCGGCGCCGACCCACGCGCCGATGTTCACGTAGCCGGGCATCACCACCACGCCGCGCTCGCAGAACGCGCCGTAACGCACCACGCCCGGGGGCACCACGCGCACGCCCGCTTCCGCCAGGCCCTTCTTCAGGGCGATCTTGTCGTGAAACTCGAAGGGCGGCAGCTCCATCGTCTTCATCTCAGAGATGGTGAAGAAGAGGAGGATCGCCTCTTTCACCCAGGCGTTGACCTCCCAGCCGTTCTCACCCTTCTGGGCGACCCGGAGCACGCCGCGGTCGACCAGGTTGAGGGTCTCGCGAATGGCCATCGCATAGAACGGCTCTTTGGCCTTTTCGCGGTCAGCGTAGGCCGCGGTCACGCGCTCTTTGAGATCGTCGACGTTCATGCCTGAGCTTCTATCAGGGCTTGCGTCTTCGGGAGCGCAGCAGCGGCAGGAGAGCCGACAAGAAAATCAGCTCGGGCACCACGGCCCCGCCGCAGCCGAACTTCGGGGGCGGAATGACGATGACACCGCCGCCGCCTGCGCCTCCACCCCCCCCACCACCACCCGCGCCGCCGCCCATCATCGCGTTGGCCACGTTGGGGCTGGTGCCGGCCATCAGCTCGGCGACGTCGGTGACGCCGTCGTTGTCGCTGTCGACCGCATCGGCGGCCAGCGCGTCGAGCGCCGCGGTGAGGCTGGCAGCGTTGTTGGGCAACAACCCACGCATGCGCACCGCGCGGCCGAACGGAGTGTTGACCGTGCCCGAGCCGACGATGCCGTTGGTGTGGCACAGCGCGCACAGCTCAGGTGGCAGGTCAGGCAGGCCATACTTGGTCTGAATGGTGGCGGGAAACGTGTCGGTCGCGAAAGCAGGGGCGGCGACGACGAGGAGCAGCAAAGAGAAGCGGTTCATGGCTAGGCCTCTCAGAGGAAGAAGTGCAGTTGCACCAACAGGGTGTACTCGAAGGCCGAGGAGCCCGGGTTGGAGCGCCTTCGGAAGATGTTGTCGATGCGCAGTTCCATGTGCGGCAGGAAATACCAGGCTCCCGAAAGCCAGCCACCGACCGAAGGGCCGGGTTCCCCTGAGCCCGTGTGACCTGCTTCTGCGGTGGCCATCACATGCAGGCCTTGCATCAGGTTGAGGTCGGCCTGCAGCAGCGCTGCGAAGCCGATGCGATCGAGCACCTGCGGCGACTGCCACGCAAGGAAGTCGGCCTCGGCCAGCAGCGCCAGCTTTTCGTTGGGCGCGATGCGGGCAAAGAGGCCGTGCGCGTGACGAACGGTGGGGGCCTGGGTCTGCAGCTCAGCACCCGCTGAGGTGATCAAGCTGGACAGACCGAGGTACGCGCTGTTCGAGAGCGCGTATTCCGCGAAGGCCGAGTAGCCGCGTTCACGATAGATGTCGGGGCTGATCTGGTAGTTGCCCAGAATGGCCATCGCCTCGCCGCGTACCGAGTCTGAGTTGAATGAGACGCTGGCGCCCACCTGCTGGTGCACGTTGATGTCGGTGCGGGTGAGGTTGCGCACGTAGGCGATGTGTTCGTTGTT